>CAZHCY010000096.1:0-8389 GCA_964531185.1 uncultured Desulfovibrionales bacterium
CCATGGAAGTCATGAGGGCAAAACCTGACGGAAAATACAGGCCTCCGAAAATACCGGCCAGAAGAAGCAGGCTCCGCAGCCAGAAAGCTGAAGGACTGAAAGCAGCCAGAAAAAGGCAGAAACCAATGCCAAGAGCTGACAGGATCACGGTCTTTCCGTGACCCAGCCTGGAGGATACCACTGATGAGGCCAGAAGCCCCAGACTGTATCCCAGGGAAAGAACCAGAAAAAGTTCTCCTGCCTGGGTCTTGGTCAGTTGAAATTCCTGACTGATCAAAACCAGGAATGGAGCCAGAATAACCCTGGTCAAAAAATTCAGAAAAAAAATGCCGGTCAGAGTTAAAAGGCCTGGCACCGCCTTTTTGAAGTCCGGGAGCCACATGATCTATATTCCCACGGCATCAAGCAGCAGATTATCCCTGTGCACGGCTTCCGGATAAAGACACTCCCCCAGAAGAGCTTCAATTTCAGTTGATTTTTTTCCGGAAATGATATTCAGATCCTGAGCGCTGTAATTAACCAGACCCACTGCCGGATTTTGACTGCCCTTTTCAGGGGCTATCCTGACCAGTGCTCCTTTGCCGAATTTTCCCTCTACCCTGGTTATGCCCGCAGGAAGCAGGCTCTTGCCCTTTTTAAAAACTGCAGCAGCAGCCCCCTGATCAATATAAATGGTGCCTTCAGGTTCAAGGTTGTAAGCCAGCCAGAATTTTCGACTGGAAACAACTTTTTTGCCCGGTATCACCCATGTTCCCAGAGTTTGACCGGAAAAAATCTTTTCCAGACCGAATCTGTCCAGACCGGACAGAATAAGTGTGGGCACACCTATCTGGGCGGCCTTTCTGGCTGCCAGAAGTTTGCTGAACATGCCTCCGCTGCCCTGGGTGGTTTTCCCCCGGCACATTTCCTCCAGGGGCAGCTCGTTGATATGCTCAATGCATTCAATAACCCGGGCTTCCGGATTCAATTGCGGGTTGTCATTGTAAACCCCTTGAGCTGAGGTCAGGTTAATGAACAGATCAGCCTCCACCAGATTAAGCACCAGGGAGGCTAAAGCATCGTTATCTCCGAATTTCAGTTCCTGAACAGCCACTGTATCATTCTCATTGATAATGGGGATGACCCTCCAGTTTATGAGCTGAAGCAATGTATTCCGGGCATTGATGTAGCGTTCCCGGCTGTTCAGATCATCCCTGGTCAGCAAAACTTGAGCCGAGACCTTGCCGTATCTGGTAAAAACTTCATCATAGGCATGCATAAGCCTGCTCTGACCCACTGCTGAAGCCGCCTGTCTGAAAACAAGACTGTCCCTGGCCCTGCATGCCGACAGCACACTGCAACCTGCGGCCACAGCTCCGGAAGACACCAGAACCACGTCCTTGCCCCGGTCATGCAGAAGGGAGATCTGATCCACCAGCCTGTTGATGACCCGAAGATTCAGACCGTCCTTGCCTGTCAACACAGCACTGCCTATTTTGATGACAATCCTGGCCGCCTCATTCAAAATTTTCTGTCTGTCTGCCTGTGTATCACCCATGATCAATCAACCAATCAAAAATACTGGTAAAATTTTTTCCATACCGCCTGAACAAGTTCATCAACTCCAGTGCCGTCCAGGGCTGAAATAAAAAAGACGTCAAGGTTCATCTTCTTGAAGCCCTGTGCAATTATATCCAGCTTTTGTGCATTTACAAGATCAATTTTATTCAGGACCAGGATCTGCTCTTTCTGGCTCAAAAGGGATGAAAATTTCATAAGCTCCCTGTTGATCAGATCAAATCCCTGTCCCGGATTTTCCGGATCTGCATCTTCAACGCTTAAGATATGAACCAGAAAACAGGTCCTTTCCACGTGCCTCAAGAACTGGTGCCCCAGGCCATGCCCGGCATGGGCACCCTCAATGAGTCCGGGGATGTCTGCCATTATCAGCTGCCTGCCGGTGTCATCGGCAAGCACCCCCAGGTTAGGGCTCAAGGTGGTAAACGGATAAGTTCCGATTCTGGGCCTGGCTGCAGTGATTCTGGCCAGCAAGGTAGATTTGCCGGCATTGGGCAGCCCCACCAGTCCGGCTTGAGCAATTATTTTCAGTTCCAGCCGAATCCTCATTTCCTGGCCTTCCTGGCCAGGCTGGGCAAATCTGGGGGCACGCATGGTGGAAGACTTGAAATGCAGGTTGCCTTTGCCTCCGCTTCCCCCCCTGGCTGCTGTAAAAGTCTGGCCCGGACTTTTCAGATCCACCAGCATTTCCGGCTCTTCCCGGCTGACATCATACAGAATGGTTCCCACTGGTACCCGGATAACCATGTCCTCCCCCTTGCTGCCGGATCTTTGCCTGCCCATTCCCGGTCGTCCGTTTTCAGCTTCAAACACCCTTTTATGCCTGAACTCATAGAGGGTGAAAAGTTTATCATCACACACAAAGATCACATCTCCGCCCTTGCCCCCGTCACCACCGTCAGGGCCGCCTCTGGGCACAAATTTTTCCCTCCTGAAGGACACGCAGCCATTGCCGCCCCTGCCGGAACGAACCGTAATCTCAGCTTCATCAACAAATCTCATTATCTGACAAGCTCCATAAAAAAAAAGCCGCCCGGATGACCAGGCGGCTGTAATATGCAGTATTAAGCAAAAATCCTAAGCAGAAGCCGGAACAACGCTGACTCTGGTGCGGACCTTTTTCTGACGTGTATATTTTTCAAACTTTACCTGGCCGTCAACAAGGGCAAACAAGGTATAATCCCTTCCCAGACCTACGTTCTGGCCGGGATGAATTTTTGTTCCCAATTGCCGGACCAGGATATTTCCGGCTCTCACGGCCTGGCCTCCGAACTTCTTTACGCCCCTTCTCTGACCCTGGCTGTCTCTGCCGTTTCTGGAGCTTCCGCCTGCTTTTTTATGTGCCATATTACTATCCTCCCCGGGCTTACGCTTCTATGGCTTTTACTCTAAGCCTGGTAAAATCCTGGCGATGGCCCTGTTTTTTACTGTATCCTTTGCGTCTTTTCTTTTTGAACACAATGATTTTCTTATGGCGTTCATGACTTAAAACATCGCACACCACTCTGGCTCCATCAACATAAGGGGTTCCAAACCTGACTTCAGCCTGATCACCGGCAGCCAGGATATTGTTGATGACCAGTTCAGACCCGGCCTCCAGGGAAACCCTGGCCACTTTTATCTGTTGTCCCTCTTTTACCCGGAACTGCTTTCCACCGCTTTCTATAATAGCAAACATTTTTACCTCCCTGATGCAAAAGAATCCGATTACACACAGATTACCCGGCTTGTCAAGCAGGATATGCAATGGGTTCAGAAAAATCATTAAAGATCAGGGCTGACAGCATTTCACCTGCCGCCGTTATCTTACAGTCTCAGGCCGGATGCCCCTGGACAGGACCAGACCAGCCTCCTTCAGCATCTTTTGTTGACAAAGGACGCATCAGCCTGAAGCCCCATTAAACCACCCTGGCCAGAAAAGCCGCATGTACTTGTCTGACTCTGGCTTTCAAGAGAGTTCTGGTGCATTCTTCCAGGGTGGCCCCGGTGGTCATGATATCATCCACCAGCAAAATCCTTTTTCCTTCCACATACCCTGGTTCAGTCCGGAAAACTCCTTTGAGGTTCCTGAGTCGGCTGCTCCGGCCCACGCTGCTCTGGGGAGGGGTGTGTCTTGTCTTGACCACTGCCTGCCTGAATACAGGCAGATTCAGCCTTCCACCCAGAATCAGGCTCAGTTCCAGACACTGATTAAACCCCCTGTGTCTGAGTCTTTTTTCATGCAGAGGTACTGGCACCACGCAGTCCAGCAGGTGGGCAACATCCTGGACCGACTGAAACAGCAGATCAGCCAGAACCGCGCCAAGCCCCAGCTGCCCTGTGAACTTGTATCTTAAAATCAGCTCCTTGAGCAGCCCTTCATAGATGGAATAAAAACTTATACTGCTCCAGGAAAAAGGACTGGTCCGGCATTGCTGACATGTATGAAGGGAAGACTTGTCAGCATATATCCTGGCGCAGGAAGGACAATATCCCCGTGTTCTTGGCTGGAGCAGGTTCAGGCAGCCTGAGCATAGAAAGCAGTTTCCATGTTCAGGATGCTGGACCCTCCCGCATACTGAACATCTGCCCGGCAAAAGTTCAGTGACCAGCCTTCTCCCCAGAGAAAGCAGCCTGCCTGACCCGGGTTGTCGGGAACTGAGCAGCCTGAACATGGATTTTCAGCCCCGCACTCAGGATAAATATCCGGCAAGAAAATTTTCCAGGCTGCGGCAAAGCTGATTATTGCCGGCAAACCCCTGGCCCTGGTCCATGCCTCTGGCGCAGAACTCAGCCACCCTGTAGCCGAAGGGATCCAGAAAATACTTCAGGGTCAGCAGACTGCCCTCAAACAGATGCTCACCCTTTTTCCGGCCGGCCGCCAAAACACACAGAGCTGTCTTGTCCCTGTGGGGGCGGACTTTATGCTGACTGCGAAAATAAAAACTCTGGCCCCGGTCAATGAGCCCTTTGAAACCGGCAGGCAGATGATAAAAATATATGGGCGAGCAGATACAGATCATGTCTGAATTGTCAATACTGTCCAGAATCATGCGGCATGAATCAACAGAATCCAGTACGCATGAAAAATCCGGGGATTCAGCGCATTTGTTGCACCCCTGGCAGGGGATGATCTGGTGCTTGCGCAAATAAATCAGCTCAGTCTTCATGCCGGCTCTGCCGGCAAATTCCTGAACCAGGGATGCAGCAGTATCACTGTTGCCCCCTTTTCTGGGGCTGCAGGCAAGAATCAGCAGTTTACCCGGTTTCATAAAGCTTTTTTTTGCGATTGAACTCTGCTTCCAGATGATCGTTTTTTTCCTGCAGGGTCAGCTTCCACATGGGATGAATGTGCAAAACATTGCGCAGGTGCTCCTCTGAATCTCTGGGAGCCAGAACCATGATCCGGTCCCCCTTGGAAAAACGGAGGTGCCAACCCACCTCCAGTCCCAACCCTCAGCATTTATTCCGTAAATCCAGCCAGACAGCGTCATTTTCATGGCTCATAAATTCACCTCCATTTTTGTTTGGTTTACTCTCCAGGGACCTGCCCTCAGGTGATCCACACCCCAGTAACAGTTTAGCCTTTTTAAGGAAAGCAGGGCACTCCAGCACTTTTTTTCTGGTTGATGCAAAAAAAAGACCTGGAAAAACAGACTCTGGAAAAGCCGGTCCCTGTGCTGCAGGCAAATGACTGAACCATTACACAGCATAAATCAGGCAGCCCCTGTTTTAAAAAGACTTCCAGCCAGGATGCAAACTATTCCATGGCCGCATAAACTTTTTTATATTCCCTGACCATGCGCTCGGCAGTAAACTTCATCCGCGCGGTCTGCAGGGCATTTCTGCCCAAATGCTTGAGCTTGCGGGGATTATTGAGCAGCTCCGCTGCCTCCTCAGCCAGCTCTATGCAGCTGCCATACCCTGCCAGCATCCCGGTTTTTCCTGACTCTATCTGCTCTGGAATACCTCCCACAGCAAAGGCTGCCACTGCAAGGGAGCTCATCATGGCCTCAAGAACCACAAGCGGATGGTTATCAGCCTTGGAGGGATAAACCAGAAGATCAGCTCTTTTCATCAATTCCCTGAGCACACTGTTGGGCACATAGGGCAGGTGAAAAACATCCTCTCTTTTTTCTGCAGACTCATTGCCCACAAAAAGTGCCCTTGCTCCAGGCACCAGTTCTGCTATCCTTTGCCAGATCCGGATCCAGTCCCGGCCGCTTTTGTAATCAGCCTGAACGCCTCCATGGGCAGCAAAAAGCACCAGCTGCCCCTGAAAGCCGGGAATCTCCAGATTTGTATCCTTCAAGACCGGTTCCCTGTCTATGCCGTTGGCAATAATAATGACCTTCCGGCCGGGAAATCTTTCTTCAGCCATCATGGCCATCCACCTGGACGGCGCCACCAGAACCGGATCCAGTCTTTGCATTTGCTCGGAGTTCAAAACATGGTGCACACTGGACCGGTCATAGCCCCGGGGACAATCCGGACACCCCTTGATCCAGCCTGTGCAGTCAAGGGGATAGACACACCCGCCGGTGAGCAGTGAAGCATCGTGCAGAGTGATAATTATCCTCTGCTTTTGGTCCTTGAACTGCTGCAAAAGACCGGGCCAGCTGGAAGCCCCGTGCAGATGCCTGATGCATCCTGAGTCCACTGGAAATCCCGGAAAATCCTGCTCTGGATCTGTCCCTTCCATTTCGCTCTCAACTGCACTCTGGCAGCCTTGCGCCCTGAGTTCCCTGCACAGAATTCCGGATATCAAGGCTGTTCCGCCCTGATTTCTGAGCACAGTATGATGGATCACTGGATATTCAGATAAATTTGTGTTCATGAAAAAAAGGGTTGTGCAGCTTTTCATCCAGAACCCTGCTCTCAGGACCATGACCGGGATAAATCACTGTATTGTCCGGAAGGGTGAAAATCTGCTCCCTGGCTGATTTTTTAAGCACTTCAGCATCCCCGCCCGGAAAATCAGTTCTGCCCACTGATCGGTAAAAAACAAGATCTCCCACAAAAACAGCTCCCAAATCCGGAAAATAAAAGGACAGACTGCCTGGAGTATGTCCTGGAGTGGCCAGAATCCGGCACTCATGATCCAGAAAAGTGGTCTGCCCCGGCTCAAGGCTGTCAAATTCAAATTCCGGGGTTTTGGCAAATCCCATAAAACCCCCTCCCCCGACTTCTGTATCCAGCAGAAATCTGTCGGCTTCTGGTGCTGCTATCCTGGCCCCGGTGGCCCGGGAAAGGGCTTCATTGCCCTGAATATGATCAAAATGCAGATGAGTATTCAGGATCAGCTGCAGTCTTATGCTGTTTTTATTCAAAAAATCCACCACGCTGTCAGGATCCCCGCCTGGATCAATGACCAGGCCGTTTTTTTGCTGGTTAAACAGCAGAAAACAGTTGGTTTCCAGCATTCCAAGGTTGAACTGATTCAGTTGAAGCATAAGAATATCCGTCCTTGATAAAGGGTTTTCAGATTTTTTCAGAAGTTCAGGGGCTCCACCAGAAGCTCTTCAAGTTTTTTTCTGGAGGAGGAGCCTGAAGCTGCAGCATGGCCCAGGGCAATCACAGCCATGAGCTCCAGTTCTTCCTGACTTGTACCCAGAACCTTATGAACCTGCTCCTGCTGGTTAATAATTTCTCCCAGCCAAACCCCTCCCAGGTCAAGAGAATGAATGGCCAGCAGCATGTTCTGGATACAAGCCCCTGCTCCCTGACAGTCCTTTTCATGATGATACTTGGCCTGGACATCCAGAAATACGCAGATAAGGGCGGTGCTGGATCTGACCACGTGTGAATACCTGGTGCATTGTTCAAGCCTTACCTTTCTTGGATCGTCATGCTTTATGACCAGAAACCTCCAGGGCTGATTGTTCAAACCGCTGGGAGCCCATCTCCCGGCTTCAAGTATGCTTGCCATCTGTTCTGCAGACACTGGGTCTGCAGTGAATTTTCTTATGCTGCGCCGCTCTCTTATGGCTTCCAGAACTTGATTCATACATCAGCCTCCGTGATAATTGTTTTGTATCCATGCTTGGATTTTATCTCTTCACCCTGCAAATTTATCCTTAAACAGGCCGGACATGCTCGGGAAAATCTGGACAAACCCAGCTCCTTCATATAATTTTCAAATTCTGTTTTCAACAGCTAAGTCTGACCTGTATACCTTAATCACAGGATAAACATGCCTTTTCAACTCAATAGAAGCGATCTCATCAGTTTTGAAGCCATTCTCAAGAATTCTCTGGCCGAAGTTTTTGATTTTACCTCCTACAGTCTCTACTTTCCCAGGGAAATTCCCCGCCAGATGAAGTCTCAAGGCCAAATCACCCCTGTAATCGAAAAAGACAGGGTTCTGCTTCCGCTGACCATAAAAGACAAATTCCTGGGCGTCTTTCTGGCCAGAGGCATAAACCAGGACAAAGTGACTGTCCTTAAAAACCATCTCCAGATGATCACCAGTTTGATCCTGGACAAAATCGTCCTGCACAAGAAATGCATGGTGGACTCCAGGACAGGACTATACAACCAGGATCACTTTCAGCAAGCCATTGAAAAAGAAATCAAGGCAGTGCTTTCCAGCATCAGCCCGGATGGTCCCGGAGCCATCATGGACAACGGCCAGGAGCATCACAGCGCCTCCTTCGGGGTCATGCTGCTGAACCTGGACAATTTCAAATGGATCAACAATACCTTTGGCTATGCCTTTGGGGACAGAATATTATCCGGCCTGGCCTCCAGAATAAAAGCCAGCCTGCCGGAACAAGTAATCATGTCCAGACAAGAAGGAGATACATTTGCTTTACTGCATCCCCATGTTTCTCCCGGCAAAAGCCTGGACTTT
>CAZHCY010000097.1:0-8353 GCA_964531185.1 uncultured Desulfovibrionales bacterium
TGGGTGACGGGGTGCCTGTCCCCTGCGCCCTTAAAAAGGGCTAAACTGTTACTCTGTTCAAAACAAACCTGAGTCTGTATCATTTTGTGATGCTTCCCTGAATGCCTGCTCAGGTGCGGTACAGTCCGGGTCTATGTCTTTTTATACACAGTGGGAGCCGCCTGCACCAGATTCAGATCCATTCCGGCCAGGCTTTCTGAATGGCCGATGAACAAATACCCGCCAGGGGCCAGGTGAGCCACGAATTTCTGCAGAAGCTTCTCCTGCACCACCCGGTCAAAGTAAATCATGACATTTCTGCAGAAAATAACATCCAGGGGTTCCCTGAAACCGAATTCCCCCATGAAATTAAGACGCCTGAATCTGACCCGGTTTCTCAGGGCAGGGACAATGCGCATCAAAGACTTTTTGCGGTCCTTGCTGCGCAAAAGATATTTGCGCCGCAGATTGGGAGGTATGCTGTCCGCCTTCTCCAGAGGGTATATGGCCAGATTGGCCTTTTCCAGGACTTCATTATTAATGTCTGTGGCCACCACCACAAATGAAAAGCCTGAATGCTGCTCTGCAAACTCGGACAAAACCATGGCCAGGGTGTAAGGTTCTTCGCCTGTGGAGCAGCCTGCGCTCCAAACCACAAATTCTTTGTATGTGCCGTGTTTTTCCAGCCACTCAGGCAGAACCTTGTCAAAAAGAAATTCAAAATGTTTTGGCTCGCGAAAAAAATGAGTAGTATTAGTGGTTACCGCGTCCATCAGGTGGGGCATCTCTATTTCCATCCCCTTCAGGCTGAACAGGTATTCGCAGTAATCCTTGTAGTCGCTCATTCCAAGAGACCTCAACCGCCTTTGAAGGCGGGATTCAAGCATGGTTTTCTTGCTGGGTGGAACCTTGATGCCTAATTCAGAACTGATAAACTGGCTGAGCTTCTTGAAATCCCGCTCAGCCAGCTTGCGAATGGTAAGATCGTTGGTCATAGATTTTTTATTCAGGCTGTCCGTTGTCCACTGGACCGGTCAGAAGGCAAAGACCTGCGTCCGGGCAGGACAATCAGCCATGTATTGATTAAGCCCATGAAATCATTCAGCAGACTCCTCCACCTCCTGGACCATTGACATTTCTTCGGCCGAAAACACTTTGTTCACGTCAATAATTATAACAAACTGCTCATTATGTTTGGCCATGCCTTGAATAAAATCCGTCTTAACCCTGGTCCCCATTTTGGGAGGGGGTTCAATATCACCCGGGGCTATTTCAAAAACTTCCTGGACTGAATCAGCCAGGGCTCCCATGATGGTTTTTTCGCTGCCCGCGTCAAGCTCCACAATAATAATGCAGGTGTGGACCGTCCTTTCAGTCTTTTCAAGCCCGAATTTCAGCCTCAGGTCAGCCACTGGAACCGCCTTGCCCCTGAGATTGATAATCCCCAGCAGAAACTCCGGGGTTCTGGGCACTCTGGTAATGGGCACATAATCAAGTACTTCCCAGACCCTGGCAATATCAATGGCATAAAGCTCATCAGCCAGGGTAAAGGTGAGATACTGATTAGTCGCTTGGATATCTTTTTCCTGTTCAGCCATAATATCTCCTTGGGATACCACTGTTTAAATCCAGGTATCCCCTGGCCAGATAAAACATACTGCCGTCAGGGCCGGTGGTTTTATATCCTCCTGGCCCTGAAGCGGCAATAAGGTTATTCTGCTCAGTTAGAATTTCTCAAAATCCTTATCCAGATCATCATCTGTCCCCATATCCAGGGCAAAGCGTCTTTCATTGCTCCTTTCTTCCCCCTTGAGGGCAGATCTGGAAGTTTCTGGCTTTTGTCTGGATTCCTTTTTCAGGGTCACCTTGGCCGCAGATGAGCCTCTGCTGTAGCCGGAATCGTCAGCCACCTTGAAAAAAGCCATGGTGGCCTGCAGCTGTTCAGCCTGGCTGGACAGCTCTTCAGCAGTGGAAGACATCTGTTCAGCAGCTGAGGCGTTCTGTTGAATCACCTGATCCAGCTGCTGCACAGCCTGGTTAATCTGTTCCACGCCTGAATTCTGCTCCCTGCTGGCAGCTGAGATTTCCTGAATCAATTCAGCAGTTCTTTGAATGTCCGGCACAATCTTTTTCAGCATTTCACCGGCCTTTTCGGCCACTTCCACACTGGACCCTGACAGCTCAATGATTTCTGCGGCCGCTGTCTGACTGCGTTCGGCAAGTTTTCTGACCTCGGAAGCCACCACAGCAAACCCCTTGCCGGCCTCGCCGGCCCTGGCCGCCTCAATGGCCGCGTTCAGGGCCAGCAGATTGGTCTGTCTGGCGATCTCCTCAATAATGGAAATCTTGTCCGCAATCTGCTTCATGGCGTCCACGGCCTCAAAAACCACCTTGCCCCCTTCTTCAGCATCCTTGGCCGCCTGAATGGCTATCTTCTCGGTCTGGGCGGCATTGTCGGTATTCTGTTTGATGTTGGAAGCCATCTGTTCCATGCTGGATGAGACCTGTTCCACTGAAGAGGCCTGCTCAGTAGCCCCCTGGGACATCTCTTCAGAAGATGAGGAAAGCTGCTGACTGCCGGCGGCCACATTTTCCGAAGCAGCCTTGACCTCCTGAACCACCTGACTCAATTTATCCCGCATGCGCTGCATGGCCGAAGCCAGAATACCTATTTCGTCCTTCTGCTCAATATCCAGAGCAGCGGTCATGTCTCCCTCAGCCATGTTCTGGGAAAAAGCAACCCCTTTGCTTACCGGGGCTGTTATGGCCCTGGTCAGAATAGTGCCCAGAATCAGAGCCAGAACCACGCCAATGGCCATGCCGGACAGAGCGATGGTCACGGCTCTGGCCCCGTCAACAGCGGCCTGCTCCACAGAATGTTCTGCAACTTCCTCATTTATGCCTATGACTTCTTCCAGAATGCCCATGGTCACATTCTGTTTTTCCCTGGAATCCACCATGGCCAGCTGATTCATCTGGTCATAAAGCTCATCAGCCTTGTTGGCCTGCTCAATGAGCCGGTCAAAGTCAGCAAAAGTATTCTGAGCCGCGGGAACCATCTCCTGCGTATATACCTGCTCGGCCTGGCCCTGCTCTCCCTGGCTGACCAGATCCTGAATGCGGCCCACGCTCTGGTGAAATGAATTATGCACCGGAACAATCTCTCTGAGAATCCCGGTAATGACCTGGTTGTCCACATTAAAATCAGCCATCCATCTGCCGAAGTTGCAGGCTGTGGGATCGTCTCCGCCTTCAAACATATCTCCGGTGATAAGCATCCGGCCCACCTGCTCCATAAGGGCGTAATGATCTCCGCGGAACTGCTGAAGATTGCCCTTGAACTGCTCTGTATTCAGGATGCCTATCTCTTCCAGCTCCCTGGCCATGTCAAAAAAAGAATTGTTCACCCTGGCCCACTCTTCAAGGCTTGGATCGAAATTACGCCAGATGGCCGCTTCCTCGTCGGTCTGGGGCAATGGGGCAAAGACATCCAGGGCTTCCTGGTACTCCACCCTGGCGTGCTGAAGGTTTTCAAACTGATCGTTTCTCTGCTCAAGGGAGAGATCAGGATTGAGCAGGGTTCTGATAATCACCCGGACACTTTCAAACTCTGATTCCACCTTGCGCAGGTTGTCTATACTGGGAAGCCTGACCTCTCCAATTTCCTCAATATGACCGGAAAGATTGTTGGCTCCTCTCCATCCGAAAAAGCCGACCAGCAGCACAATCAGGGCAACCGCTATAAAGCCGCCCAGAAGTTTGACTCCAAGTTTGATATTCTTCATCAGCCCCCTCCTTTTGCCTGTAGCCTTTCAGCCGTTACAATCCTAATATCCATCCTGATAAACTGTTATCTGTTCACAGCTTGAAAGTTAAATTTTAAATGCCTGGCGGCTGAGCCAGAAGAGCAGCCGGACAGTCACTTTCTGGCCCTCACTTTCTGAAAGCCGCCCTGATTACCTCTCTTGGCAGAATCTGCAGAGGACCCACTTTGTCCACTCCTCCAGCCTTAATGGCTTCCTGGGGCATGCCGAAAACCACGCTGGTCTCCTCATCCTGAGCCAGGCAGAAAGCACCCTGATCATGCATTTCCTTCATGCCCTTGGCACCATCGTCGCCCATCCCGGTCATGATTACCCCTATACAGTTGGCCCCGGCATATCTGGCTGCGGATCTGAACAAAACATCCACTGAAGGACGATGCCTGGATACCAGGGGACCGTCCTTGACCTGAACAAAGTATCTGGCCCCGCTTCTTTTGAGCATCATATGCCTGTTGCCTGGAGCAATCAGGGCATGCCCCCTGAGCATGGAGTCTCCGTCCCTGGCCTCTTTGACTGAAATCCGGCAGATGCCGTCCAGCCTGGAGGCAAAGGCTGCAGTGAAATTTTCCGGCATATGCTGGACAATGGCCAGGGCCGGGCAGTCCAGAGGCATGGCTTCCAGAAAAATCCTGAGGGCCTCGGTCCCTCCAGTGGAAGCCCCCACAGCCACCACCTTGTCCGTGGTTTCGGCCATGGCTCTGGTGCTGGGCGGCGGCAGAACCGCGTCAGCACTCACCTTGCGCTTGGCCTGAACCATTCGGGACAAAGGCTTCAGCTTGGCCTGGGCCGCCGCCTTGACTGCATCGCAGATCCTGACCCTGGATTCCTCAAAAAATTGTCTGGTGCCCAGCTTGGGCTTCTGGATAATTTCCACAGCTCCGTATTCCAGGGCCCGCATGGTGGTTTCCGCACCCTGGGTTGTCAAAGTGGAGCAGATAACCACCGGGATGGGATGCTGGGTCATTATCTTACGCAGGAAGGTAATTCCGTCCATGCGCGGCATTTCCACATCCAGGGTAATAACGTCCGGGACCTGTTCCTCCATTTTTTTCACTGCTGCAAAAGGATCAACAGCAGCCCCGATGACCTCAATGGCTGGATCACTGGACAGGATTTCAGTCATGGTCATGCGGACCAGCGCCGAGTCATCTACCACCAACACTTTGATTTTATTAGCCATAAGCTTTAATTTGCCCCCTGCATGTCAGAAGCAGGATGCAGGACTCCGGTAATGAGATTAAAACATCAATCTGCCAGGCCTGAATTTACTCCTGAGCAAACACATCTTCCACCAGACTCGGTACATCAAGAATCAGGGCCATGCTTCCATCACCGCGCACAGTAGCTCCGGAAATACCCCGGACATTCTGATAGACCTGTCCCAGGCTCTTGATTACTGTCTGATGCTGCCCCACCACCTTGTCCACCACCAGACCCACGCGCTGATTTTTGACATTGACTATGACAATCTGTTCAATCTGCTGATCCCGGGTATCTATATGAAACCAGTCTCCAAGCCGAACATAGGGCACGATTTCATCTCTTAGATTGATTATGCTTCTGCTTTCTTTTTTTTCATTTTCTGTTCTCAACTCCACGCATTCCTCAACCACTGACAGAGAAACAACCAGACTCTCCTCACCCACCTTGACCTCCAGCCCGTCAATAATGGCCAGAGTCAGGGGAAGTTTTATGGCTACCTTTGTTCCCTGCCCCTTGCTGCTTTCAACAGATATATTGCCCCTCAGGGTCTCAATGCCTCTTTTGACCACATCCATGCCCACACCGCGGCCTGAAACGCCGGTGACTTTGGCAGCAGTGGAAAAACCCGGTTCAAAAATCAACTGCTGGACATCTTTGTCATTCATGTCCGCGTCAGGCTGGATCAGTCCCCGGTCCAAAGCCTTCTGACGGATGACTTCAGGATCAAGCCCCTTGCCGTCGTCAACAATCTCAATAATCACTTCTCCCCCGGCATGAGCTGCGGACAGGGTTATTGTTCCCTGTCTTTTCTTGCCCAGTTTCTGCCTTTCAGCCGGATCTTCTATGCCGTGATCAATACTGTTGCGCAGAAGATGGACCAGAGGATCATTAAGCCGTTCAATAACTGTCTTGTCCAGCTCGGTATCCGCACCCTTGGTAAGCAGCTGGATTTCCTTTTTCAGATCCCTGGACAAATCCCTGACCAGGCGGGTGAATTTGCTGAAGGTAGCCCCAATGGGCATCATCCTGATGCCCAGGGTGCTGTCCCTCAGGGAATCGGACAAACGTTCCATTTCCTCGGCCAGGGTCTGCAGCTTGGGGGAATGGATTTCGCTCACAATCTGGTTCAGCCTGGCCTGGGCTATAACCAGCTCCCCCACCAGATCCACCAGATTATCAAGTTTGTGCGAATCCACCCTGATGCTGGATACCTGCACTGCTTCCTTTTTTCTGGCTCCAGCCTTTTTGACTATGTCCTGTTCAGCCAGAGCAGATGCCACTTCCTGGGGCGAGACCTTGCCGCTCTGGACCAGTATGCGCCCGATCCTTTCCTGAAGTTTGAGCACTTCTTCCACATCTTCGGCAGTCAGGGCCCCTCTCTGGACCAGAATTTCGCCCAGCTTGTCATGGGCTTCCTCTGTATCGATCTGGCTGGAGCTGGTCAGCTTTTCAATGAGCAGTTCGCATTCATCTTCCACAAACAGAAAGACATCCCTGATGGCGTTCTCATCCTCGGTGGTGGTCAGGATGATGTCCCACCATGTATAGCACAGCTCAGGATTCATTCTGGACAGGGGGGGTATGGAATCGGTCCTGGCTATGACCCTGCACAGGGGGCTGTCTTTGGGCAGGCCTGACTTGACCTCGCAGATTCCCAGGTCAAAAAGTTCGTCTATCAGGGCCAGAGGTTTCGTCCCGGTAAAAAAGATATTCTCAAAGGGCCTGAATCTGATCCTGAATGTAGTCAGATCATCCCCTGAACCATCCCTGTCCGCATGGTCCTGACCCTCACTAACAGCCCGGGATTGCTCAATTTCCCGGGCATCCGCATCAGGCTGAACATTCTTCTTCAGGCCGCTGATAATCTCCCTGGCCCTGGCAGCCCGGTCCCCGCCGGTATCCTCAAGCATATCGCTGATCAGATCTCTGGATTTGAACAAAAGTTCAATGAGTTCATCATTAAGGGACAGCTCGCCGGATCTAACCCGGTCCATCAAGGTCTCCACCTCATGGGTGAATGAGGCTATCTCTTCGAATCCGAACATGGACCCTGACCCCTTGATGGTGTGCATGGCCCTGAAGATCCTGTTGATCAGATCCGGATCATCAGGGGCGGATTCCAGGTCCAGCAGCCCCTGTTCCAGTTCGTCCAGAAGCTCTGTGGCTTCAACCATGTATGCCTGTCGGCCCTGATCAGCGATTGACATTCAAGCCTCCCCAAATGGTTAACCAGCTTGCTACAATTTAAAGTAAGTATTTTTTGAAAAACAATTTTTTGGAACAGTTCAGCCCTTTTAAGGGAAGCAGGGAACAGCCGCTCCAGCGCCTGTTTTTTGGTTCATGTAAAAAACAGACTTAGAAAACCAGGCTCTGGGGGAGCCAGGCCCTGTGCTGCATGCAAATGGCCGCACTGTTACAAACCTTTTGCACATGCCTGATTCAGCTCCCATAAAATCTCCAACCGGCAAGGGATTCCAGGAAAAATTTCCCTGTCCGGCAGCAGCGGACAAAAATCAGGCGGAATTTTTCATCACAAAAGCACCCGATCCGGGAATCAGCCCAGAACCTTCTTGACCACGGCCAGCAACTGCTCCGGCTTGAAAGGCTTGACTATCCAGCCTGTGGCACCGGCCTGCTTGCCTTCCTGCTTCTTTTCAGCCTGGGATTCCGTGGTCAGCATGACAATGGGGATAAACTTGAACTGATCCTGCCCCCTGACCTGGCGGATAAGCTCCAGTCCGTCCATATTGGGCATGTTCAGATCAGTAATGATCATGTCCACAGGTGATGACAATTTGCCCAGGGCATCTTTTCCGTCTTCAGCTTCCACCACATGGTATCCGGCGTCTTTGAGGGTAAAGCTGACCATCTGACGCACACTGGCTGAATCGTCCACACTCATAATCCTTTTAGCCATCAGCAACTCCTTTCCAGAAATACCCGCCGGTATATTCTTCTGTAAAACCCATTTTTTCCGCTTTGTTCACAATTTTCTCAGGCAAGGGATCAAAAACCAGCCTTTTCCCTTCCAGTACAGCCTCTTTGAACAAGGCGCATACAATCTGCAGAAAAGACAGATCCACGTTGGTCACCCCTTGCATATCAATCTTGAGCACCTCATTGTCGGTCAGAGTCTGCTGAATAACTTTATGCAGATCAGCAGAACATTCTATGTTCAGGTCGCCCTGCAGAACTATTTCAGCACCTTCAGGCGTTTTTTTGACTTCTACTTCAGCCATATCCGGCTCCTTTACAAGCTACTTTGATATCTGGTAACAGTTTAGCCATTTGTATGAGGCACGGGGACTGGCTCTCCCGTCACCCACTTGGCAATCCAACAGACATTC
>CAZHCY010000098.1:0-8333 GCA_964531185.1 uncultured Desulfovibrionales bacterium
TATGACCAAGGTAACAGTAGCTGAAGAGTGGTTGAACGCCTGTTCCGGGTGTGAAATCGCTATTCTGAATATTGGAGACGTCCTGGTTGACCTGCTGGTCAATAACCTGGAGTTTGTGCATATACCGGTTATTCTGGATAAAAAATACTTTGGCCAGACCGGTGAAGAAAAGGAACTGAGCATTCCTGAAGCTGTTGTGGGAATTGTATCAGGCGGGGTGCGCAATGAGGAGCACAAAGAAGTGCTGCTGGAAATGCGCAAAAAATGTCAGATACTCATAGCACTGGGAACCTGTGCCACCAATGGCGGGATCCCGGCCATGATCAACATGTATTCTGAAGAGGAACTCAAGCAGTTCTATTACAAGGATTCTCCAACCACTGATCCGGCTGAGTATCCTTCTGAACATATTCCTCCTCTTCTGGATAAATGTTACGCCCTGGATGAATTTGTCAAGGTGGATCTGTCCCTGCCGGGCTGTCCTCCGCATCCGGACTGGATTGCAGGGGCTGTTCTGGCTCTGCTGGACGGCAAGACCGACTACAGCATGCCTGAACGCTCGGTATGCGATGCCTGCCCCACCATCAGGGAAAGCAAAAAGGGCATTGAAGACATCAAACGCCTCTATAAGGGGGCAGAATATGATCCGGAAAAGCCTTTGGATGAAATGCGCTGCCTGCTTGAGCAGGGGCTTTTGTGCCTTGGACCAGTAACCCATGTGGGTTGCGGGGGTACCAAAGGCGCGCCCAGGTGCATTTCAGCAAGGGTGCCCTGCCGTGGGTGCTACGGGCCCATCAGAAAGGAGGCCAAGCCTCTTGTTGATTATATGGGCGCTCTGGCATCAATCGGATTTGATCCGACCAGGATGCCTGATCGCCGCGGGTATCTTGCCCGTTTCAGCGGTTCACACGGCGTACTCAAAAAGATTGGTTAGGAGGATAATATGGGAAAGACTCTGAATATAGCACCCATAACCCGCATTGAAGGGCATGCCAGCGTGTCCATTCATCTGGATGATTCAGGCAATGTGTCTGATGCCAACCTGCATGTGCTTTCTCTGCGCGGTTTTGAAAAATTTGTGATCGGCAGGCCGGTGGAGGAAGTACCCCGGATTGTAAACCGCATCTGCGGCATATGTCCCTGGCAGCATCACCTGGCATCCAACAAGGCTGCTGACGGCTGTCTGGGAGTGGAGCCGCCGCCCACCGGCAAGAAGCTCAGGGAATTGTGTCAGATGCTGGCCTACATCCCGGACAAGATCCTGCATTTTTATTTTCTGGCCGCCCCTGACTTTGTTCTGGGACCTGATGCTGACTACTCAGTGCGCAACGTGGTAGGCATTGTAGGAGCTAATCCGGAACTGGCCAAAAAAGTCGTCCATATGCGCTATAAGGGTCAGATGATGCTGGAAAAGTTTTCCGGCAAGGTCATCCACCCTGTGGCGGCTGTGGTGGGCGGTTTTTCCAAGCCTCTTCTGGAGGAGGAACGCAAGGAGCTTCTGGAGGGCGTGCAGGAACTCAAAGATTTTTGCGTGTTCACCATCAAGTTCGCCAGAGAGGAAGTTTTCCCCAAATATCTGGACGCAGTCAAGATTCTGGGTGTTTTTCCCTCCGGCTATATTGGAACCGTAAGGCCTGCTGACGGCGCTCTGGAGCTTTATGACGGCGAATTGCGCCTCATGGACAAGGACGGCAAGTATGATCAGTTCAAGTATTCTGAATATGTTGACTACATAGGCGAGCATACTGAGCCGTGGTCCTATCTCAAGTTCCCATATGCCAGAAAATGGGGGCAGCTCAAGCTGGATGAAAATGATCCGGTGGGAGTATACAGATCCAACACCCTGGCCAGAATCAATGTGTGTGACCGGATGGCCACTCCCCTGGCCCAGGAAGAGCTGGAGATATTCAGAAAAGAGTTTGGCCAGCCAACTCATCTGACTCTGCTTTACCACTGGGCAAGGCTGATTGAGCTGGTTCAGTGCTGTGAAAGAGCTGAAGAACTCCTCAATGATCCTGACATCACCGGTCGCGAATACAGGGCCTCAGGCATTGAGCCCAGGGCCGGCGAGGGAGTCGGCTGTGTGGAGGCTCCCAGAGGCACCCTGATTCATCATTATCAAACCGATGATCAGGGCATGGTAACCATGGCCAACCTGATTGTGGGCACCACCCACAACAACGCTCCCATGAACCTGTCAGTGAAACAGGCAGCCAAGGCGTTGATCAAAGACGGAAATTACGACCAGGGAATCCTGAACAGGGTGGAGATGGCCATACGCGCCTATGACCCGTGAATGAGCTGTGCAACACACCGCCTGGATGGCGGCATCAATGTAGAGCTGAACATCTACGATTCTCAGGGCAGGGTGATTGATACCATGGGTAAATAGATTAGACAGACCAGAAGAAATGGTTTAAAAGGGGCCGTCTTCACCTGAGTGGAGGCGGTCTCTTTTTTTAGATTAAAAGGAAAAGTTCAGCCATTTGCATGAGGCACGGCTTCCTGCCCGGAGGGGGACTGGCTCTTTCAGAGCTTGTTTTTCCAGGTCTGCTTCTTACATCAGCCAAAAAAAAGGCCCTGGGAAGCCTTGCTTTCCTTAAAAAGGGCTGAACTGTTATCATTAAGAAATACCAGGAGCGGTAATGGACTGGTCCACAATGTTCAATTCCAGGGTTGTAGTGTTTGGTTGCGGGAATATTCTTTATGGTGATGACGGACTGGGGCCAAGGGTGGTTGAGGTGCTGTCCAGGGATGAATCCCTTAAAAATCATGTGGCCTGCATTGACGCGGGCACATCAGTCAGACCCCTTCTGTTTGACCTGATTCTGAGCGACAGACATCCGGAACGGGTGATTATCGTGGACATCACCACTGATGAAGACATTCAGCCCGGGGAGATCAAGGAAATTGACGTGGATCAGGTGGATCCCAAGAAAATCTCTGATTTTTCCATGCATCAGTTTCCCACCACCAATCTTTTGAAGGAGCTTAAGGAAAGCACCGGAATTATTCTGAATATCATTGTGGCCAGGGCTGGACATGTGCCTGACGAGATGTCAGATGAAATGTCTTTTGAGATGACCAGGGCTGTTGATCTGGTGGCAGCCCGGATCAAAGAGATTGTGCTTGGTTAAGTTTATAGGAATTAAAGCAGCACTGGATGATTGATCAGCAGAATATACGCAATTTCAGCATCATAGCCCATATTGATCATGGCAAATCCACCCTGGCGGACAGGATTCTGGAACTTACAGGGCTCATGAGCGAAAGGGACAGAAAAGACCAGTATCTGGACAGGCTGGAACTTGAACGGGAGCGGGGCATTACCATCAAGGCCCAGACCGTGCGCATTCCTTACACTGCCGGAGACGGGCGGGAGTATGTCCTTAATCTCATCGACACCCCGGGACACGTGGATTTTTCATATGAAGTATCCAGAAGTCTGGCTGCCTGCGATGGAGCTGTTCTGGTGGTGGACGCCACCCAGGGAGTGGAGGCCCAGACCCTGGCCAATGTGTACATGGCCCTGGATCATGATCTCGAAGTTATCCCGGTTCTGAACAAGATAGACCTGCCAAGCAGCGATCCCTTGCGCATTGCTGAAGAGATTGAGGAAATCATCGGACTGGACTGTGCTGATGTTCTTCAGGTCAGCGCCAAGACCGGTCAGGGTGTACCTCAGGTCCTGGAAAGGATCGTGCATCTCATCCCCCCGCCCAGGGGCAGATCTGAAAATCCTTTAAAGGCCCTGATATTTGATTCCTGGTACGATTCATACCTGGGTGTGGTTGTTCTGTTCAGGGTTCTGGATGGAAGGATTGTCCGCAATCAGTCCATTATGATGTTTTCCAGCCGGAAAGAATTTGAAATTACCCGCCTGGGGGTATTTGCTCCGGATCCAAAGGATATCCAGGAGCTGGGTCCGGGAGAGGTGGGCTTTCTGTGCGCCGGGCTCAAGGAGCTCAAGGATGCCCGGGTTGGGGACACCATCACCTCTGCGGATTATCCAGCAGAAAATCCTTTTCCGGGGTTTAAAAAAATCAAGCCCATGGTTTTTTGCGGGCTCTATCCTGTGGAGTCTGCTGATTATGAAGGCCTGAAAAACGCCCTGGAAAAGCTGCAGCTCAATGACGCAGCCCTTGATTTTGAGCCGGAAACCTCTCAGGCCCTGGGATTTGGTTTCAGATGCGGTTTTCTGGGGCTTTTGCACATGGACGTGATACAGGAAAGGCTGGAGCGCGAATTTAAAGTCAATCTCATTGCCACGGCTCCGTCAGTAATTTACAGGGTGGTTGACCAGGAGGGCGTGGAATTTGAAATCGACAATCCGTCAAAGCTTCCGCCGGTCCAGGATATTGCCTGCGTCAAGGAACCTTATGTCAAGATGGAGATCCACGTCCCCAATGAATTTGTGGGCAATGTGCTGGGCCTTTGCGAGGAAAAGAGAGGCATTCAGAAAAATATGCACTACCTTTCCTCCACCAGGGTAATTGTCACCTATGAACTGCCCTTTGCCGAGATAGTGTTTGACTTTTTTGACCGGCTCAAATCCGTGACCAAAGGCTTTGCCTCCCTGGACTATGAGGTGCTGGACTACAGAGAGTCGGATCTGGTCAAGCTGGATATAATGATCAATGCTGAGCCGGTGGATGCCATGGCTGTGATCGTCCATCGGGAAAAGGCCTATTACAAGGGACGGGCCCTGGCCCTGAAACTCAAGCGGGCCATACCCAGGCAGCTGTTTGAAGTGGTCATCCAGGCGGCCATTGGCAACAAGATTGTGGCCAGGGAGAGAACCGCTCCTCTGCGCAAGAATGTCACAGCCAAATGCTATGGCGGAGACATCACCAGAAAGAGAAAACTTCTGGAAAAACAGAAGGAAGGCAAACGCCGGATGAAAAAGATGGGCAGTGTGGAAATACCCCAGGAAGCCTTTCTGGCAGCCCTTCAATCGGATGATTAAGCCCTTTGCAACCTACCAATAAAACAAAAACAGGATGGCAAGATAAATGAACCCCCGCTGGCAGACAATGCTCAAGGAATATGCTGAAGCCCTGATCATAGCCCTGGTCCTGGCTCTGTTTATCAGGGCTTTTATTGTCCAGGCCTTTAAAATTCCTTCAGGTTCCATGCTGGAAACCCTGCAGATAGGCGATCATCTGCTGGTGAACAAGTTCAGCTACGGTATTCAGATGCCTTTTATGGACAAGTACATTATAGAGTTTGACGGACCGGAACGCGGCGACATAATTGTTTTTGAATTCCCTGAGGATCCATCCAAGGATTTTATAAAAAGGGTGGTGGGAGTTCCTGGAGATGTGATTGAAATTAAAGGCAAAAAGCTGTATTTAAACAGCAGGCGGCTGGATGAACCTTACGTCCGGAAAGTTGACCACCGGGTGGTGGATCAAAGGGATGATTTCGGTCCGTTCACTGTACCGGAAGACAGCTATTTTGTGCTGGGAGACAACCGGGATGAATCCTATGACTCAAGATTCTGGGGCATTGTAAAGCGGGAAAAGATTCTGGGCAAGGCCTGGATCATATACTGGTCCTGGGAAGGGGTGTCTGATATCCGCTGGAACAGAATAGGCAGGAGCGTGCACAGTCTGCACCAGGAGTAAAGCTTAATCAGTTGGGATAAGGTATGTTCGCCAGGGTAGTAACAGCTGCGATCCTGGGCATTGATGCCTTCAGGATTGATCTTGAGGTGGACTTTTCCAGAAGCGGCATGCCGGCTTTTACCATGGTCGGCCTGGCTGAAGGAGCAGTCCGGGAAAGCAAGGAAAGAGTTTTTTCAGCCCTGAAAAACAGCGGCTACAAATTACCTCCGGCCAGAATCACCATTAACCTGGCCCCGGCTGACGTGCGCAAGGAGGGTTCCGCCTATGACCTTCCTCTGGCCCTGGGATTGTTGTGCGCTTCTGGAGTCATCCCTGCCCACAGCCTTGACAATGTGTTTATGGCCGGAGAGCTCTCTTTGACGGGCGAACTCAAGCCAGTCAACGGTGCCCTGCCTCTGGCCCTGAAAGCCAGGGATGACCGGGCGGCCATGCTCATGATTCCCAGAGGCAATGCCAGGGAAGCAGCCGTGGTCAGGGGTCTGCCGGTCTACGGCCTGAGCACCCTGGCCCAGGCTGTTGAGTTTCTGCTGGGGGGGACCCACATGGAGCCTGCTGATTATGACCTGGAATCCCTCTGGCAACAGGAAAAGGCCTTCCATATTGATTTTTCAGAAGTCAAGGGCCAGGATCATGCCAAGCGGGCCATAGAGATTGCAGCGGCAGGCGGGCACAATCTGCTGCTTATTGGGCCTCCTGGCAGCGGCAAGACCATGCTGGCCCAGCGTATTCCCACCATTCTGCCGCCTCTGAGTTTTGAAGAAGCCCTGGAGGTGACCAAAATCTACAGTGTGGCCGGTCATCTTGGTCCTGATCAGGCCATGATTGTCAGGAGAAAATTCCGAAGCCCACACCATACCATTTCCGATGCCGGCCTGATTGGCGGGGGGCACTATCCCAGACCCGGGGAGGTATCCCTGGCCCACAGAGGTGTGCTTTTTCTGGATGAGCTGCCTGAGTTTAAAAAACATGTCCTGGAGGTCATGAGACAGCCCCTGGAGGATGGAGAGGTAACCATTTCCAGAGCAGCCATGTCCCTGAAATATCCTGCCAGCTTTATGCTGGTGGCGGCCATGAATCCCTGTCCGTGCGGTTATCTGACTGATGATCAGCATGTATGCGTCTGCACCCCTGTTCAGGTGCAGAGATACCGCTCCAGGCTTTCAGGGCCGCTTCTGGACCGGATTGATCTGCACATTGAAGTCCCGGCCGTGCACTACAAGGATCTCAAGCAGGCCAGAAGCAGCGTGGATTCAGCTACCATGAGCCAAAACATTGCCAGGGCCAGGCTAATCCAGGACAAACGCTATCAAGACCTGCCATTTTACACCAACAGTCAGCTGTCAGGCAAATGGCTGAACACCTGCTGCTCCCTTGGTCAGGCAGAACATGATTTTCTGGAAAACGCAGTGACCAGCCTGGCCCTGTCTGCCAGGGCCCATGTTAGGATACTGCGCCTGGCCAGGACCATTGCTGATCTTGAAGGGTCAGATCAAATCCAGGTCAGCCACCTGTCCGAAGCCATCAATTACCGCAGCCTGGACCGGCAGGATCAGCTGGGTTTGTGAGCCCTTCTGCTGCATGTTTCGTCCCGCCACATGAATCTGACTCAGCTCTCGCCCGGCAGAACCATTCCGGTTTAATCCCAAGGCTTCTTGACAGGGAGCGTGGTTTTCAAGTATCAGTTTTTTTAAAATGTAACAGTTCAGCCCCATTTAAGGAAAGCAGGGCATCCCAGGGCTTGTTTTCTGGTTGATGTAAACAAAGACCTGGAAAAACAGGCTCTGGGAGAGCCAGTATCCGTGCCTCATGCAAATGGCTGAAGTGTTACTTTAAAATAAATTATTGAAGCCATATTTTACCAGCAGGACAAACATTGGCAGCACCAGACAGCTACGCCCTCCAGGTTATTGATCTACATAAAAGATTTGGCAATTCAGAAATCCTCAAAGGCATTTCCATGGCAGCCCGGGAAGGGGATGTCATCTCCCTGATCGGCTCCAGCGGGTCAGGAAAAAGCACTTTTCTGCGGTGCATCAACCTCCTTGAAAATCCTACTTCCGGAAAAATTTATGTGGATGGCGAGCTCATCAGCATGAAAACCAGCCGCAACGGCCAAAGAGTGCCTGCAGACAGGTCCCAGGTAGACAGAATCAGGACTCAGCTGGGTATGGTTTTTCAGCATTTCAACCTCTGGTCGCATATGACTGTGCTGGAAAATGTGATTGAGGCGCCGGTTCATGTCCTGAAAAAGTCCAGGAAGGAATCCACTGCCAAAGCCATGGAACTTCTGGAAAAGGTGGGAATAGCTGACAGGGCGCATTATTATCCGGTGCAGCTTTCCGGCGGGCAGCAGCAGCGGGTGGCCATTGCCAGGGCTCTGGCAATGAACCCTGACGTATTGCTTTTTGACGAGCCCACGTCAGCTCTGGACCCGGAGCTGGTGGGGGAGGTGCTCAAGGTGATGCAGGATCTGGCAAAAGAAGGCCGGACCATGATTGTAGCCACTCATGAAATGGGTTTTGCCAGGGAAGTCTCTTCAGAAGTGATTTTTCTTGATCAGGGCTTAATTGACACACGTGGATCTCCGAAAGAAGTTTTCGGCAATCCTGAATCGGTCAGGCTGAAGCAGTTCCTGGCCAATCTGGTCTGAGAAAAACTGATCCCTTGGGACTGAAAACTTCTGGTACTGGCAGATAAATCCTGCGG
>CAZHCY010000099.1:0-8314 GCA_964531185.1 uncultured Desulfovibrionales bacterium
ATTCCGGAAATTGTCAGTAAATACAAGACGTTGACAGAGAATTTTTGACTGTCAACAGACTTAGAAAAACAAGCCCTGGCAGAGCCAGTGCCCGTGCCTCATGCAGATGGCTGAACTGTTACAAAACTTGTAAATCTGAACTGTAGCTGAATACTTTCTGCACCCGGTTATTGATGGTCATTGGTGTTTTAATACAGTAAATATTGATCTGCATGCCGGTGTCCGCGAGAGAATCATCCAGATGCTCAGGGTCAGTTCTCTAACCTGAAAGATTTTTCAGCTGAAAAATGAGGCTTATGTCCTGTAAATCCGGGCAAAGTCAGGACAGTCAATTTGTTCAGACCTCTAAGCAGGAACAGGATCAGCTGCAGGCATGGCTTCAGGCTGAGGAATAAAGCTTGGCTGCCTGGCAGGTTCCATCTCAACTTCCTCCAGAAGATGATCCCGGTTGCTGTCTAAAAAACGCAGAAAAGAATTATTAAAGGCGTGGCCTGAGCAATATACCTCAAAATGTCCCCACAAAGGCGCACCCATAAGCGCCATATCGCCCATGAAATCCAGAACCTTATGTCTTACCAGTTCGTCATGGAAGCGCATGCCTCCGGGATTGATCACCCCGAACTCATCCAGGACAACAGCATTATCCAGAGAACCGCCCAGGGCCAGCCCCATGCTCTGCAGTTTTTCCACATCCTTTAAAAATCCGAAAGTCCGGGCCCTGGCCAGATGCTGGATAAAACCGTCCGGCTCATTGTGGTATGCAAAATGCTGTCTACCCACCATGGGATGGTCAAAATCAATGGTATAATCAATACCCATGCCCCTGCCGGGCTGAACCCGGATCCAGCGGTTGTCTTCCCTGAACAGCACAGGTTTTTTAAAGGTGAGAACTTTTCTGAGGGCTTTCTGCTTTCTGATGCCGGCCGAGCGGATGAGAAATACAAATGAAGCTGCACTGCCGTCCATAATGGGCAGCTCGGAACCCAGCACTTCAACGAACAGGTTATCAATGCAAAGACCTGCCAGGGAAGCCAGCAGATGTTCCACGGTGGAGACATGAAAATCGTCCTCCCCAATGGTGGTGGCCAGATCAGTGGATCTGACATTGTAAGGACTCAACCTTAAGGTTCTGCGGCTTTGCTTGACCTGGCACTCAAAGACAATACCGCTGTTTTCCGGAGCCGGCCTGAGACAGAGGGCCACCCGCTGCCCGCTGTGCAGGCCTATGCCGGAACATTTGATTTCTTTTTTTATGGTCTGCTGCTTCATTTATCTCCTCCCGCGCCAGGAGAAGCAAGAAGCGTTCCTTAAAAATGATAATATAAGACACTGAAATACAAGATAAAAATACATATGGCTATTTTTAGACACTGTGTCTTTTTTGCAAAGCATTGTTTTTTTGTAACACTTGCCCATGTCAGGGTTTAAAGGCCTGAAAGAGTCTGTCATGGCCGGCCAGATCCCTGATGACCCTCTGCCCGGACCAGGCCTGGAAAATGCCGGCCACATCTTCAGCCTGCCCGGTACCCATTTCCAGAACAATCATTCCTCCGGGCTTGAGGGTAATGGCTGCGCTTTTTTCCAGAAACCTGATATGCCCCAGACCATTGTCTTGTGAAAGCAGGGCTATTTCTGGTTCAAAGGCAGTTACATGATGAGGGGCCTGATCAAAGTCTTTCCTGGAGAGATACGGGGGATTGGAAACCAGAAGGTCCAGGCTGCCGGGCCTGACAGCCTGGGCAAGATCAGACAGAAAAAAGAGGGTTCTGTGGGCTGTTTGGTGCTTTAAAGCGTTCATCACGGCCACTTTAAGGGCTGCGGGACTGATGTCACAGGCCAGGCACCTGGAGCCTGGAAGATTCAGACAAAGGGTCACAGCCAGGATGCCGCTGCCCGTGCCCAGATCAGCCAGAACAAGTCCTGACTGGTCCTGGAAAAAGGACAGGACATGATCCACAATAAGTTCAGTTTCCGGTCTGGGGATCAAAACATCCCTGGTCACCATAAAGTCAAGGCCGTAAAATTCTTTACTGCCCACAATATAGGCCACGGGTTCCCCGGCCAGCCGCCGGGCCGTCAGAGCCTTGAACTGCTCCAATTGCTGGGAATCAAGCTGTAATTCAGGATGGGCCAGCAAATGCTCCTGGGAAACGCCCAGGACATGGCCCAGGATCAGGCGGGCTGAAAGTCTTGGCGCTTCAACTCCTGACTCAAGAAGAAGTGCAGCAGCGCTGGTTAATACTTGAGAGACAGATGCAGGCTCCACCTGAAATCAGGCCGCTTTTGCTTCTTTCAGGGCCTCGGCCTGGAAATTCTGCACCAAGGGATCAATGATATCGTCAAGCTGTCCCTGTAAAATGGATTCCAGATTGTAGAGAGTCAGGTTGATCCTGTGATCACTGACCCTGCCCTGGGGAAAGTTATAGGTCCTGATGCGCTCGGAACGGTCTCCAGACCCCACCTGCGCCTTGCGGGCGGCATCAAGCTCTTTCTTCTGTTCTTCCTCCATGGCGCTTAAAAGCCTGGAACGCAGAACTTTCATGGCTTTAGCCCTGTTTTTATGCTGGGATTTTTCATCCTGACAGGAAACAACTATGCCGGTAGGAATATGGGTGACCCGGACTGCGGAATCAGTGGTGTTGACGCTTTGCCCTCCCGGACCTGAAGAACGGAAAACATCCACCCTGAGTTCACTGGGGTCAATCTTCAGATCCACCTCTTCAGCCTCAGGCATTATGGCCACAGTAACAGCTGAAGTATGAATGCGGCCCTGGGATTCGGTTTCCGGCACCCTCTGGACCCGATGCACACCGGATTCATACTTGAGCCGGCTGTAAACAGGACCGCCCCCGATGGAAGCGATAACCTCCTTGAATCCGCCGGAACCTGTTTCATGAGCGCTCATAAGTTCAACGCTCCAGTTGTTGCGCTCTGCATATCTGGCATACATCCGGAAAAGATCAGCCACAAAAAGGGCAGCTTCCTCGCCTCCGGTACCGGCCCGGATCTCCAGAATAATATTTTTCTCATCCATGGGATCTTTGGGAAGTAAAAGTATCTTCAGCCTGTCTTCAAGGCCGGCTTTGAGTTCCTGCAGTCTCTGCTGTTCAGCTTCGGCCAGTTGGCGCATTTCCGGATCCCTGTCCCGGATAAGCTCCATGTTTTCCTCCAGTTCGGCAAGCACATCCCGGTATTCTCTGTAGGCCGAAACAACAGGAGTCAGATCGGCATGAGACTTGGAAAGACGTCTGTACCTTTCCTGGTCGGAATAGATCTCTGGGTCGCTCAAATCGCTTTCTATCTGCAGAAATTCCTGCTCCAGAGCTTCTAATTTTTCTCGCATATCATAAATCCGGGACTGGTCATGCTGTAACAGTTCAGTCTTTTTTAAGGAAAGCAAGGCAACCAGGCGCATGTTTTTTTAGGTTAATGTAAATGTCCCATCCGGGCGCACCCGGGGGAGCTTTATGCGTTTTTGACAACCAGACCGGAGACGGTCCTAAGCCAGGGTCAGTCCCAGTGCCTCATGCAAATGGCTAAAGACTGTTACCTCATATTTAAAAAGAAACAGACCCTATTTGGCAGCGGTTTGTCCGTATTTTTTCTTGAAACGGTCAATTCTTCCGGCAGTATCAATAAACTTCTGCTGTCCAGTATAAAAAGGATGACACTGGGAACAGATCTCCACGTGAATGGTGTCACCAACAGTTGACTTGGATTCAAACTCATACCCGCAGGAGCAGGTTACCTTGGCATCAAAGAGTTTGGGATGGATATCGTTTTTCATTATTAAACCCTCCAGAAAATTTAAAAGACTAAGTTACATATATCATGGTTCAATCATTGGCAAGTCAATTTATTTGAGTATTTTTCACAGTCCAGGCACCTGTCTGCCTGCCCCGGGAAACCCGGCAGGCTGCTTGCCTGCCATGCAAGCCGGACATAAAGCCGGAACAGACCTCCTTCAGGCTCATGCCGGGCCCATGGCGGACAAAGCTGATCTTGTGAATATCCTTCTGGTCCCAAGATTATCTTTTTTGCCGGCCAGAAGGCCAAAAACACGGTTTTGAGCATAACCTCCCATAAAAACGGCTGAACTGTTACAAAAAAAAATTTCATCCTCCATTAACACTTGCCAGAAAATAAAAATTGTCTTAAACAGCTAAGTTCTCAAAATCGCACGCCCGGGCTGCCCGTTGGGTGCCCCGGATCAGGCACCGGGCCTGATTGCAATGAATTTAGGGGTTGATTGCCGGGCGGAGGCCAAACCCAAGGAGGATTTATGGGATATGTAAGCATGAAGCAGATGCTTGAAACCGGTGTCCATTTCGGGCATCAGACCAGACGATGGAATCCGAAAATGAAACCATATATTTTCGGGTCCAGAAAAGGCATTCATATTATTGATCTGCAGCAGACCGTCAAGCTTTACCAGAAAGCCCACGATTTCATCGTGGATGTGGTGGCTTCCGGACAGAAGGTGCTTTTTGTGGGCACCAAACGTCAGGCCAGAGAGGTGGTCAGAACCGAAGCTCAAAGGGTGGGCATGTTTTACATCACCAACCGCTGGCTCGGCGGCACCCTCACCAATTTCCAGACCATCAAGGGAAGCATTGAACGTCTGAAAAATCTGGAAAGAATGTTTGAAGACGGCACAGTGAACCGCTTCCTGAAAAAGGAAGTGGTCATGATGCAAAGAGAAATCAAGAAGCTCAACGCTGATCTCGGCGGCATCAAAGACATGGAAAAACTGCCAGGAGCCGCCTTCATTATTGACCCCAAAAAGGAAGACATAGCTGTCAATGAATGCCGCAAGCTGGGCATTCCCATTGTCGCTGTGGTGGATACCAATTGTGACCCGGATATGATTGACTTTGTCATTCCCGGCAATGACGACGCCATTCGAGCCATAAAACTTTTTTCAGCCAGCATTGCAGACGCCTGCCTGGAAGGTGAAGCCAGGTCAAATGAAAGAGATGAACTTGAAAGACAGGCCCGAGAAGCTGAGACTGAAGCAGAGGATATTGAATCCCAAGAAACCGAACCGCAAGAACAAGCCCTGGAGGAAGAATAATGATTAACGCCCAGATGGTAAAAGGCCTGCGCGAAAAGACCGGCGCCGGCATGATGGATTGCAAAAAAGCCCTGGAAGCCACGGGAGGGGATGAAGAAAAAGCCATGGTCTGGCTCCGGGAGAAAGGCCTGGTCAAAGCCCAGAAAAGAGCCGGCAAAGCTACATCTGAAGGCTGGATTGGTTCCTATGTGCATTCCAACGGAAAAATCGCCGTACTGGTGGAACTCAAATGTGAAACCGATTTTGTGGCCAAAAGCGACAATTTCAAACAGCTGGCCAAGGATCTGGCCATGCAGATAGCAGCCGCTTCTCCTTTGTGTGTTGCTCCGGACCAACTGCCTCAGGATGTTCTGGACAAGGAAAGAGAAATTTACAGGCACCAGGCCATCAAGGAAGGCAAACCTGAAAACATTGCTGACAAAATCGTGGATGGGCGCATCAACAAGTACTACAAAGAAGTCTGCCTCCTGGAACAGCCTTTTATCAAAGATGATTCCAAAGCGGTTAAAGACCTGATCAACGAAGCAGTGGCCGTGCTTGGAGAAAGCATCCAGGTGGGCCGTTTCTCCCGCATGGCTCTGGGAGAAGACGCAAAATAACTTCAATTGCATCCAAAAGGGCCTGCCAAAGGCCCTTTTTTTTGTTCAATCAGCAGCCACCCTGCCACAAAGACATGACAAAACTGAAATACTCAAGAGTTCTTCTGAAACTCAGCGGCGAAGCCCTGGCCGGTGGTCAGGGGTTTGGGATTGATCCAGAAACTGTTACAGCCATCTCCCGGGAAATCATTGATTCCCTTAACCTTGGACTGGAAATTGCCCTGGTCATTGGGGGAGGAAACCTTTTCAGGGGATTATCCGTTTCCTCAAAAGGCCTGGAAAGGGCTTAAGCTGATTACATGGGCATGCTGGCCACAGTAATGAATGCTCTGGCGGTTCAGGATGTTCTGGAAAAACTTGGAGCCGAAACCCGGGTCATGACCGCCATTTCCATGCACGAAGTGGCTGAGCCCTATATCCGGCGCAGAGCTGTCAGGCATCTGGAAAAAGGAAGAATAGTCATCTGCGCCGCAGGCACCGGCAATCCTTACTTCACCACGGACAGCGCAGCCGCCCTCAGGGCCATGGAACTCAAGGCCGATGCCATTCTCAAGGCCACCAAAGTGGATGGAGTCTATGATACCGATCCGGTCAACAACCCCCAGGCCGTCATGTACTCCAGACTGTCTTATCTGGAAGTTCTCAAAAAACAGTTGAAGGTCATGGACTCGGCTGCTATTTCTTTATGTATGGACAATAAAATGCCCATCAACGTCTTCAACCTGTTCCGCAAAAAAAGCATTTCCGGAGTAATCAGAGGTGAAGACATAGGAACTCTGGTCAGCTGACAAATTACAGCTGGCCCCTGGGTCGCCTGATTAACGCCGTCCCGCAGGACACAATCTCCAAATCCCTGCCGGCATGAATTCCGGGACGGTCATGATCTCTGAATTTATTCACAATCTGTTACATGCCGATCAGTCTAAGCTCAAGGAGGATGATATGCAATCGGTTCTCAAAGACTGCACCAGCAAAATGGAAAAGGCCATGGCCAGCCTGGAAAAAGAACTGGCCAGACTGCGCACCGGCAGAGCGTCCACAGGACTGTTGGATGATATTGTTGTTGAATATTACGGTACCATGACTCCCCTTAACCAGCTGGCCTCCATTTCCATACCTGACAGCAGAACCATATCAATTCAGCCCTGGGACAGAAACGCCTTTTCCGGAGTGGAAAAGGCTATCATGAAATCTGATCTGGGCCTGAACCCGGTAAATGACGGCAAGGTTATCAGAATAAGCATTCCGCCCCTCACAGAGGAAAGGCGCAAAGACCTTGTGAAGCTGGCCAAAAAATATTCTGAAGAGGCCAAGATAGCTGTCCGAAACATCAGAAGGGATGCCAACGAAACCCTGAAGAAGATGAAAAACAGCAAAGAGCTGACCGAAGATGAAATGCACAAAGGCCAGGATGAGGTCCAGAAAATCACAGATTCTTTTGTTTCCAGGGCAGATGAAATCCTGGAACAGAAAGAAAAAGAAATAATGGAGATTTAGACTGCTGAACTCCCTGCCCGCACATCTGGCGATAATCATGGACGGCAACGGGAGGTGGGCCACCAGACGCCGGCTTCCCAGAAGCGAGGGCCACACTCAGGGAACCAGAACCGCCAGAGCCATTGTTGAAGAGACAAGGCGTCTGGGCATCCCCTGTTTGACCCTTTACGCCTTTTCCAGAGAAAACTGGACCAGGCCCAGGGAAGAAATATCTTTTCTGTTCCAGCTCTTGTCCAGGTTTTTGCAGGGTGAGATCCAGAACCTTATTGACCAGGATATCCGTCTGAATGTCCTTGGAGAAATTCAGGAACTGCCCCTGGCCACAAGAAAAGTCATAGAACATGCCTGCGCCAGGACCACATCCTGCAAAAGCATGACCCTTAATCTGGCCCTCAACTATTCCGGCCGCTTTGAAATTGTCAGGGCCTGCCGGAAAATTTTGGAGCAGGGTCTTTTGCCCCAGGAAATCAATGAACAAGTCTTTGCCGGGTATCTTTACACGTCTGGCCAGCCTGATCCGGATCTGATAATCAGGACCAGCGGTGAGCTGCGTATCAGCAATTACCTGCTTTACCAGGCAGCCTATTCTGAGCTTTATTTCACTGATACTCTGTGGCCGGACTTCAATGCCCAAGAATTGCGCCTGGCCCTTGAAAACTACTCCAGCAGACAGCGCAGGCTGGGAGGAATAGACCCGGTATGAGCCTCAGCTCCCACCAGAAAAGAATTATCACTGCTGTTGTCCTGATTCCCCTCCTGGGTCTGGTGATTTACACAGGTGATTATGCCCTGACCATTGCCCTGTCCCTGGCCGGACTTCTGGGCATGTGGGAATTTTACAATCTTTTCTGGTCCGGCAGGACCAGGCTGCTGCTCAAGATCATCGGCGTGCTTGGAGGATCGCTCTTTATTGTGGATTCCGGTCTGGGCTGGTCCATGAACCCGGTCCTCTTTCTGATTCTGTTTTTCTGGCTGCTCTGGCTTCTTTTTCTGGTGGAATACAGCCGCAGAAAAGAACAAGCCGGTTTCAAAGATTACCTGGTCATCATCGGGGGCATGATCTATATCCCACTGGTTCTGAGCCTCTTTACAAATCTTTCCGCCCGGGGAGATGGTTTTGTTCTTCTGGCTGCCGCACCGTCGG
>CAZHCY010000100.1:0-8250 GCA_964531185.1 uncultured Desulfovibrionales bacterium
AGGAAAGCAGGCCACCCCGGCGCCTGTTTTTGGGTTTATGCAAGCATCAGGCTTAGAAAAAACAGGCGCAGGCAGAGCCGGTCCACATGCCTCAGGCAAATGGCTGAACTTTTGCTGCGAATCAAATTCTGGAGGGAAAAATGCTGAATAATTTCTTGAGCATAATGATATTATTTGTGTTTACAACCCTGGTCTGGTCCGGGACCGTAGAGGCCATGGCCGGATCAGACTCTGAAAACGGACGGAAAAAAGACTTTCAGGAGAGAATCATGAATTTTGAAAAGCCTTCCAGGGCTGAACTGAAAAAGAGGCTTACCCCCCTTCAATACCAGGTCACGCAGGAGGATGGAACCGAGCCTCCTTTCCGGAATGAATACTGGGACAACAAAGAAAAGGGGCTTTATGTGGACATTGTATCCGGAGAGCCTCTCTTTCTCTCAAAGGATAAGTTTGATTCCGGCACCGGGTGGCCCAGCTTTACAAGGCCTGTGTCTGAAAAGGCTCTGACCGAGCATGTGGACCGCAAGCTGTTAATGCCCAGAACTGAGGTCAGGAGCAGAACAGCGGATTCGCACCTGGGGCATGTGTTTCAAGACGGACCAGAGCCCACAGGTTTGAGATACTGCATCAATTCCGCTGCCTTGCGTTTTATCCCTGAGGACAGGATGGAGGCTGAAGGTTATGGAGACTTGGTTTATCTTCTGGAATAATTGTTTGGCTGCATGCTTTTTTGCTTCCTGTAACGCCTCCAGTTTCAGTATTTTTTGACCCTGCAAGGCCTGCTGCCCGCCTCTGGTGATTACTTCCTCTGGCTGGAATATTTCATGCAGAATTCTTCCTGACCGGACTGGGCCCGGAATTTTGGATTCTTGGACAAGGCAAAGCAGAGGGGCGGGTATGGAGCCTAAAGTGCTGGTGGTGGAAGAAGATCCTGGTTTGCTGAAAATTTACAGGGAACTCCTCAGTCGGGAGTTTTCAGCCCTGTTTGCCCAGGATGCCGAGACAGGGCTGAAGAAACTGATCGAGGCTCCTTCAGTGGATGTGGTGGTAGCTGATTTATACATGCAGGGCATGGACGGCATTGAATTTCTCATCAAGGCCCGACAACACGCGCCCTGGTCTGTAGGCATCCTGATAACCGGCCGCCCCACAGTGGCCAGACTCATGGCCGCGGTCAATCAGGCCAATATCTTCGGGGTGTTTCTCAGGAAAGAACCTCTTGGCAACCTTGTGACCAGGGTAAAGCAGGGTCTGAGCACTGTTGCCAGAAACAGGCAGTATCTGAAAAAATCCAGAGTGGGACTGACCAGGGAAGAGCTGCTTTTTTTCCAGACCCTGGATGTTTCCAGAGACCGGTAAGTTCCGGGTGTTCAGAAGTCAGAGGTCAGAGTTCAGGAGTCAGGGGACGGAAAAAAACAGAGAGTTATGAGCCCGGATTTAGTCTGAATTTCGTTTTCCAGTTTTTCCAGGTGAATGAAAATAAGAACAGGCTGCAGCAAAATGCAGCTGGATGAAAGTCTGCTTTTACTGGGTCATAAAGCTGTGCAGCTGTTCATGACTGAAATCATCGCTTTCAACAAATTCTCCGCCCACATTTATCATAAAATCTTTTTTTTCCACATGTTTCAATCGGCATTTGAACCTGGAGAGAACCCTGCTGTCTGATAAATACAGAATTATTTCAAAATTGGATCCGGTTTTGATGAATTCAATCTTTTGATCCCTTTCAATGGGAAAAGCCATCCTGGTCCCGCCGATGGACAGGTCAAGAATGGTTGTGGAAAAATATCTTCCTACATTGGTGTCCCCGGATTTTTCATAGACCATGGCCGGCATGACCACGGATTTTCTGCTGAATTTTCTTTTTTCCTGATTGTAGGTCTGGGCGATTTTGTTGTCAGATATGAATCCCCGCAAGATACTGTCAAGCAGGGCGCTGAGACTCAGGCTGCTGCTTTGAGCCACGGGTTCAAGCATATCCAGAAGATGTTCATCCACATAAACCAGTTTTTTGGATTTTTCCACCATGTTTTGTCCTCCCTGCTGCCTGTTATCCAGGGGATTGGTGCCAGATGGTTCGTTAAAAAACAGAGTGCCGGATGTCTAAAAATACTTTGGTCTCATTGATGCCCTCAAGTATTCAGGTTCAGTATGCTGGGCAAAGGAAATTATGTGCCATTTTAGTAAAAGTCTTTAAAGACAGGTGCTTATGTTGTTGGGGGTTGGCCTGTGCTTTTAAATTCCAATTATCCAGGAAACCTGAGATCAAAGTAACAGTTCAGCCATTGACATGAGGCACGGCTTCCTGCCCGGAGGCGGCGTCCGGAGGGGGACCGGCTCTGCCGGTGCCTGTTTTTTTAGTCTGTTTTTAACATAAATAGAAAACAAGCCCTGGGGTGCCCTGCTTTCCCTAAAAAGGGATAAACTGTCACCAACCGACAACGTTCCCGCCCGGGAAGCTCTGTCTGATACCTGCTTCTGGTTGAACGACTGAACAGATTTTTTTGATGGACAGTTTCAGTTGTCAGTGACCATTGGCATAGATATTGATAGGTATGATACTAAAGTAATTTTTCAGGTGTTTGCAAGGATTATTAACAGGATTTTTTGTGACAGTTTAGTCATTTGAACGTGGCAGGGGGGCCGGCTCTGCCAGTGCCTGTTTTTTCCAAGTTTTTTTACATAAATAAAAAACAAGCCCTGCGGTGCCTTGCTTTCCTTAAAAAAGGACAGACTGTTATGATTTTTTTAGTTTTCACCTGTTGGGTATGAATAATATGGATAAAACCAGAGAATATCTTGAAAGCCTGGACAGTGTCTTCTGCGGGGACCGGACCATGATTTTCAGGGCCTGCCAGAGTTTTTTGAACCATTGCGACGGTTATATGGACGTGATGAACAGGGCCTGCCAGGCCAGAAACGGCCCGGAGCTGCAAAGAATTGCTCATGCTTTCAAGTCTTCCTTTGTTATGTTCGGCGATGCTGCGGCCACGAACGCAGCTTTGGAGATGGAGAAAAGAGGACAGGAGAACAACTGGGACGGAGTAAATGATGTTTTGAACCGTTTTTGTCTGCAGTTGGAATCAGTAAGAAACACTTCCAGCAATCTTCTGAAAGGTGACTGCAAAAGGGTATGAATCATCAGTACCTGAGCTTCAGCCGAATCAGGCTTTTGAGGGGATTTCCCCAGGAAAGCATTTTTTTATCAATGCTGAACCGCAGTCATGTTCAACGCTGCAGCCGGGCATTTTTATTTTCGGGAACCAGCCTGCTTTATGCCTGCCCTGTTTAATGCAGGCCGCAGACTAAAAAGACCAGTGCCGGATGCAGAAGGCTGCATTTCCGGCAGAGTTGAAGTTTTTCAGGGTCGGTTCCGCATATTTCCGCTTCCTTTCCCTCCAGACCGGCCGGACCGCAAGCAGGCGGTCCAGGCAGGACATTTTTCCTCAGCACTGAGCCCGGCTCAGACAATTCCATCCAGTTGCCGGAAATGCCAGAACTTTGGGCCGGCAGAAAAGGGACCCTGGGCCTGGAGTATGATCTGTTCCACTGACAGGGAGGAAGGTATGAGCCAGGGGTCTGACAATCATAATGGCGGCAGTTTCAGGGCAGTGAGCAGCCGGAAGACTTCTCCCCTTATTTCCAGTACCCATAATGAAATGCTCATGTGCATTAATGAACTATTGAGACATCAGGGCGAACTTGAAAAGCAGATCCATGCCCTGAACAGCTCAGTGGAGGATATGTCAGAGCGGCTGGAGCTCTACACCCGTTTTTTTGAGTTTACACCTCATGGCTATTTTTCTTTGGACCGGCAGGGAACCATAATCCAGGTCAACATGTCTGCAGCTTCCATGATGGGCATGGACCGGGAAAATATGTTTGGGATGGATTTCTGCGTGTTAACCTGCAAAAAAACAAGGAATAGATGCAGAAAATTTATCCAGGATGTCTTTGCACTTAAATATAAAATCAGTCAGGACATGCATTTTCAGGGTGCGGGAACTCTGTCCTTCTGGGGCTGTGCAGTGGCCTGTATTGCTCCGGACGGCAGGGAATGCATGGTCACGGTGATGGACATTACCAGAAGGAAACAGGCTGAAGCAGACCTTGAACACTCCAGAAAAGAGGCTCTGAAATCCAGTCAGGCCAAGACTGATTACCTGGCAGCCATGTGCCATGAAATCAGAACACCTCTAAGCGGGGTGGTCATGATCCTCGAGGCCCTTAAAGGCACAGGCCTGAGTGCTGAACAGCAGAGACTGATTTCACTGGCTGGCAGATCTTCAGACTGGCTTAAACGTCTGCTTTCGGATATTCTGGACCTGTCCAGGATGGAAGCAGGAAAGCTGGAAATCATCAAGGCCCCTTTCAGCATGAGTGAGCTGGCTGAAACAGTAGTCTCTCTTTTCAAACCTCAGGCAAGCAGCAAGGGACTGGATCTGAAATGCCGGCTGGATCCACAGTTGCCTGAGATGCTTCAAGGAGATGAAATCAGAATCCGTCAGGCTGTTTTCAACCTGGTGAACAACGCGGTGAAATACACCGAGAAAGGAGAGATCACGGTCAGAATCGCCCAGGAAAATGCTGCAGACAATGAAATCAGGGTCTGTTTCAGCATCAAAGATACAGGCGAAGGCATGGAATCAGAGAATATTGGCCGGGCGGTCATGCCTTTTGTCAGGCTGGAGCGCGCGGGTGGGAGCAGGCAGGAGGGAGCAGGCCTGGGGCTGAACATTGTTTCCCGGCTGGTGGAACTCATGGGCGGCGACTTTGATATGAAAAGCAGCCCGGGCCAGGGAACTGAAGCCAGATTTTTTCTGAATCTGGAAAGGGTTGCAGAACAGGATCAGGCCGGTACCGGATTTGAAGAGTATGCGGAAAAGGGCCTGGAAATAGATCCCTTAAGGATTCTGTATGCAGAGGATGATGAAGTTCATGCCATGATCATGAAGGATATTCTTGAGGACCGGGGGCATATGGTTCATCTGGCCCCGAACGGCCGGGCTGTTCTGGAATTGATGGCTGAAAACCACTACCATTGTATACTGATGGATATCCGCATGCCGATCATGGACGGCATCGAAGCCACGGCAGCCATCAGAAGTTCAGACCATTCAGGCATCAATAAGGACATTCCCATCATTGCCCTGACCGCCTGTGCCATGAAAGGTGACCGGGAAAAAATTATTCAGGCCGGCATGGATGCCTATCTGGCCAAGCCTGCCGGGACAGATGGTGTTGACCTGATCCTGAAAACCACCTGTGCATTGCTGGCCAAAAAGAATAGAGAAAGGTGACCCCAAGAGACAGCAGTCATGACCTGTCCAAGGAGTTTGTGCCAAAAAACCGGTTTCAGGGGCTGAAACCCGGGCATGTATTGACAGGCAGGTGAGGAGCAGGTATCTGTTTCTGAATATTTCAAGGAGGTCACAATTGAATATTCTAATTTTCGGTCCCAATGGAAGCGGCAAGGGTACCCAGGGTTCACTGGTCAAGGACAAGTATGATCTGGCTCATATTGAGTCCGGGGCCATATTCAGACAGCATATCGGCCAGGGCACGGAGCTGGGCAAAAAGGCCAAGGAGTATATTGACCGCGGCGAGCTTGTGCCTGACGACATAACCATCCCCATGGTCCTTGAGACCCTCAAGGAAAAGGGCTCCAAAGGCTGGCTGCTGGACGGATTTCCCAGAAATATAGTTCAGGCTGAAAAACTCTGGGAGGCTCTCAAGGATGCCGGCATGAAGCTGAGCTATGTTATTGAAATCCTTCTGCCCAGAGAGGTGGCCAAAAACAGGATCATGGGCCGCAGGCTGTGTGTAAATGATCCCAACCATCCCAACAATATTTATATAGACGCCATCAAGCCTGACGGCGACAAATGCCGGGTCTGCGGAGGCGAACTTAAAATCAGGTCTGATGATCAGGATGAGGAAGCCATAGATAAAAGGCATGATATTTACTATGACGACAAGACCGGCACTCTGGCGGCAGCTTATTTCTACAAAGATCTGGCTGACAAGGAAAATTTCAGATATATTGAACTGGACGGTGAAGGCTCCATTGACCAGATCAAGGACACCCTCCTGAAGCAGCTGGATTAAATTTGACCGGCCGGGCATGGTCCAGCATTTCTGGAAGCAGCAGTCCGGGCCGGACCTGCTGGTCCGGTCCGGACTGAAATGTGAAGCCGGGAGCCTGGCCGGCTCCCGGGTCAACGGAGATTTTTATGCAGATCAATGTGGCCGAGCCTGATAACGGATTGCCGGTGGACAGGGCCTATATTGTCAACATTGTTATTAAGTCCTTCAAGGGCAGAAAAGATGTGGAAGTGCATCTTTACAGGCCATTCTGGGATGAGTCTGAAGAGGATCTGTATGACTGGGACCGGGCCGTGGCCCAGGATCCATCCAGGACCCGGGCTGAATTCGGAAGGTCCAGACAGGTGGTTCTGGAATCATTTACCCCGGACGAGCGGGACCGGCTCATTGAATATCTGCAGACCAGATACATTCAGAGAATAAGCACCATTAACAGCGCTTTTCTGTCTTTTCCGGTGCCCTCCGGGCTGATGCCCCTGTCCATGATGCCTGAAAATGAAAACTTCGGCCGGATAAAATTTGATCAGATTCCCAACTATTCTCTGGAGTTTCCAGTGCATGGTTTTTATGACCTGAGCGCCCATTCCCCCATAATTGCCGGGGAGGAAATCTAAAATTGACCCGCCAGTTCTGATTCCCTGGTCATGAGTTTGGCCTGCAAAGGCTATGTGCTGCAGGGCAGGAGTCAGGGATCAGTAAAAATCAAAGACTTAAGAAATTGGCAACAGTTCAGCCCTGTTCAAGGAAGGCAAGGCACTCCGGGCTTGTTATTTAAGCAAGAAACAGACCTAAAAAAACTAGCGCTGGCAGAGCCGGTCCCCCTCCGGGCAGGAAGCCGTGCGTCATGCAAACGGCTAAGACTGTTACTTCCTTTTTAACTTTTGGCAGGAAAATCTCATGAAGCCCGGGGATTATCCCTGATAATGCCATTTGCCTGCAGGGATGTTTACTTTCAGGGCCTTTTTGAGCCTGATGTAGAATTCCCTGCCTGACAGTTCCCTGGCTCCGAACCTGAGCATATGTCTGGTGGTCTGCTGGCAGTCCATGAAGCTGAAACCAAGCTCATCCAGCCTGTGCACCAGATGAACCAGGGCTGCTTTGGAAGCCTCGGGTTTCAGATAAAACATGGACTCTCCGAAAAACGCCCCACCCAGGGCCACTCCGTAAATACCTCCCACCAGCCGGCTTCCCTGCCAGGTTTCAAAGGAATGTGCCAGCCCGGCCTCATGAAGACGAATATAGGCATCGATCATTTCCGGGACCAGCCAGGTGCCCTGGCCTTCAGGCCTGACTGCCCGGGCACAGTTGTCTATGACCTGTTCAAAGGCCAGATCTGCTGTGACCAGGAATCGGCCGGATCTTAAGACCCGGCTAAGTCTTTTTGGGATATGCAGTTCTTCCGGGAAAAGGACCAGCCTGGGGTCTGGAGACCACCAGAGGATGGGGGAACCCGGCCCGTACCAGGGGAAAATTCCCTGAGAATAGGCCTTGATCAGTCGATCCGGATGAAGATCTCCTCCAACTGCCAGGAGACCGTCCGGATCAGCCAGGGCCGGATGAGGAAAATCCGGTTTTTCCGAAAGGTAGAACACACTCACTTAAACTGCAGCTGGTCCTTTTTTCTGTTCAGTTCCACCCTGATGGTGGATCCGGTCTGGGTGTCCTCAAACAGAAGCCTGTCAGTCAGGGGGTCCTTTATTTCCTGCTGGATCACCCTGGACAGAGGCCTGGCTCCGTAAACCGGGTCATACCCTTTGGAAGCCAGCCATTTTACAGCCGGACGGGACACACTGATAGATATCTTCTTGTCTTTGAGCTGCTCATTGAGTTCAGCAATATTCTTGTCCACGATCATGGACATGACCTTCTGGTCCAGAGGTCTGAAAGGTATTACCGCGTCCAGACGGTTTCTGAATTCCGGGCTGAACAGTTTTTCCACTGCGCTGATCCCTTTGGAGGTCATATCTTCTTCATCTTTCTGACCAAAACCGATGCTCTTGGAGCTCATTTCCCTGGCTCCGGCATTGGAGGTCATAAGCAGGGTTACATGCCGGAAATCAGCCTTACGGCCGTTGTTATCGGTCAGGGTGGCATAGTCCATGATCTGGAGCAGGATATTGAACATATCCGGATGGGCCTTTTCAA
>CAZHCY010000101.1:0-8164 GCA_964531185.1 uncultured Desulfovibrionales bacterium
GTTGAATGCCTGTTGGATTGCCAAGTGGGTGACGGGAGAGCCAGTCCCGGTGCCTTATGCAAAATGCTAAACTGTTGCAAAATTTGAAGTTACTTGTAAGGGCGGGCTTTTAAAATTTGATGGCGGTTTATACCCTTCTGCCCCTGGGGGCGGGGATTCCAGGGCCTGTTTTTGAAATGAGCAAAAGACCCGGCAGCACTGGCGCCGGTGAAACCGGTTCCAGTGCTGCGTGACAATAGCTAAGCTCTGGGGCTAAGTTCGGGCCAGGCTGAATTCAGGACCGGATTATGAAAATTACCATAGAAGAGCTGGATAAAGCCAGGCAGGTGCTGGAACTGCCGGAAAGGGCTTCCATGCAGGAGATAAAAGACAGATATAAAAGGCTGATCACCCTCTGGCATCCGGATACCTGCACCCGGGACCGGGAAAAGTGCCAGGAGATGACCAGAAAGATCATTGAGGCCTACTCAGTGATCAGGCACTACTGCAGCCAGTATGAGTACTCCTTTTCCAGGCAGGAGATGGAGCGCTATATCTCCGGCGAGGAATGGTGGAAACAGCGATTCGGAGACGATCCCCTGTGGGGCAGCCGCAGATGATGTTTACATTTCGCGCTTGACCGGAAATGTAAACATCTTTCATGGTTCAGGGCAGGTCTGGCCGCTGTTGATGTCCTGGCATTCAGTGTCTATGGTATGCCAGCTGGAGCGTCCGCTTCTGGCGCTGCCGGAGGGCAGTTCAGGCTGCTTTATGTTGAGGATCGTCCCGGGACCGGTCTGGATAAAGACATTGGTGCCGTCCTCATCTCCCAAGTGCAGGCTGGGGGTGATGGTGATTCCCGGTCCCAATTCTTCAATATACTGGACATATTCATCATCCCCCTGAACAGGATTATCTCCGCCAAAGACATTGCTAATCCAGGACGTGCCGGTCAGGTAATACAGGCTGTACAGCCTGCTGGAACCCTGGGAGGAGCAGACGTCATCGTCCGGATCCGGATGAAAGGTGGTGAAGTTGAGCACCCCGCCGAACAGGGAGGGCTGACCCAGCACCCTTTCGCCGGCCGGCAGATCCCGGAACCATCCCCCTGTATTGCTGGCGCTGATGATATTGTTTCTAAGGCCTTCAAAAGTCTCGTAGTCCAGGGTGGTCTGGTCGCAGGTCTGACCTGTCTCGCAGAAAAGATCATGGGTTTGCGCGTTGACCAGCACATTGCTGACGTCCTCAAGCTGGCCCTCGCCGATGCTGGCAAAATTATAGGCATCGCCTGTGGTTTTTTTCTTTTCCATGATGCCGTACATGGTCTGGACATTTTCGCTCAGCTTGTCACTGGCTTCCCAGAACCTGCCTGATCCAAAATAGAGCCAGACAGTGTCTCCATACCAGCCCACATTGGGTTCTCCAGTGACAGGCTTATCCGCCTTGAATACTGATGCTGTTCCCCAGTCCTTGGGATCAGGTCTGCTTTCCACCTTCATGTGCTGCAGCTCGCCTTTGCTGCTGTCTCCTACCCCGGTGGTGGTCCCGTAAAACAGGATGTCAGTGAAAAAGTCAAAGTCATAGTCAACACTGGTCAGTCCTGTGGAAATAAAGGAGCTGTTGTCAGACAGCTCTATTCTGCCGCTGGTGGTGGGTGAGGGGGCAGTATCCGGAATCCGCAGGCTGCTCCATACATCGCTGTTCTTATCCCCGAGATAAGGTTCCATAGGGATGACCGCAAATTTGCCTTTCCGGGTGCTCTGGATGCTTTTCTGTTCATCATTGTCCGGACCGCTGCCCAGGACCAGAAACCATTTAACGGTCCCGGCATCTTCCACAGGGACCACTGTGGGTACAGACACGGTATACCCAAGATTGATGCAGTCTTTGTTATTCGCACAGGCTTTCTTTGCCGTGCCCAGGGTGGTTTCCCCCAGCAGTTCAGGCGGGCTTTCAGGGTTGGTGATGTCCAGGACAAAAAAGGAGGAGCCAAATTCCCGGTCCCCGTCCTGGACATAGCCTCCGCCCAGGCGCATGCCGCCCACCAGGATGGTGCCCCACCCCCCGGGATGGGTGGCTGAACTGGGAAAGATTTTGACGTCAAAAATCCTGGGCCGCAGATCCACATAATACTGATGACTGTAGTCAGGGTCAGCCAGGCACTCCAGGTGGGGCAGGAGATTATAGGGCACATAGGCCCACATTTCCGCCCCCAGAGGCGGGCCTTCCTGGTCATCAAATCCTGAAGAGGAGTAAAACCCGGCATTGACCGCGTGCAGCATGCCGTCATTGGCTCCGTAATAGACCATGTTCCGCCGGTCCCGGTATTCACGGTAAAACTTGCCATAAGTGGGATCGCGCCAGATCAGGTCATAGTTTTCTGCCGGAGGACCGACCATGACCGGGGAGGAGTGAACAATGTCCCCCAGCCTCCAGGTCTTACCTTCATACTCCCTGGAACGAAGGCCTTCCTGGTCCAGCCCCCTGATCCAGTTGATGGTTTCCGCGCTGACCATGGGGATGTCTTCGGCATTCGCATCTGTGAATTCTTTTATTTCGCCGCTGTCAATGATTCCGTCATTGTCATTGTCATTCCAGGTAAAGATATATCTGTTGTTGTTATTGGCATTGAAGGAACCAGTATCTCTGTTGACTACTATCTGGGCGTCAGTGATGCTGTTCAGCCAGTCTGACGCGGTCCACAGATAGTTGAGTTCGTCCAGGGCGGTTTCCTGGGCGCCATCAGCACAGCCCCCGTCCTCCACCTGTCCTCCCACGCAGGCTTTGGTCATGTTTTCTGATGAGTCATAAAAATATTCCACCAGGTTGTCCTGGGCGTCTTTCATAAGGCCATAGCTGTCCAGCTTGAGGCTTCGAACGTCTCCGGCCCAGTTGACCTCATTGCCTGAACCGTCAACTCTGGTGGGCCAGAAAACAGCCTGGGCCAGCAGGCCTGCCCCCCGTCTGGAAGTGGACAGAACAGAGGCGGCAGAGCCTGAAGCCACCTGGTTGAGCATGAGCTGAAAGGCCCTGGTCAGCTGCTGCTCCAGGTACAGAGGGTTGGTGACGTAAAAGTAATTATCCGGAATACCTGCCTGGTTGCGGTCCCAGTCTTCCCCGTCCGGATAAGCTCCCCATCTGGCAGCGTACCACAGGGGATTTTCCAGGTGCTGTGCTGCTGGAGTGTCCCCGGGAGTAAAGTTCCGGGTCCTGGAATAGTCTGTATCATCTCCGCTGATGCAGTCATCAGATTCCAGGCAGTGGAGCCGAAGAGTGCTGTCTCCCCGGCCCGGTCCATCTCTGTCCACAGGCGTATCCAGAAAATATTCCACATCAGTGGGTTTGCTGGCTACTTCCAGATAAATCCCGTCGTTGGTGGTGCCGGAAATGATATAGCCGATGTGCAGGGTGTAGCCTGCAGCCTGGTATTCCTTGGTCAGAGTCACATCAACGGTGTTGTCCTCCTGGACCTGATATTCATAAAGGACAATGACGTCCATGTCATGGTCAGCTCCCTGCTCCACATCTTCAAAATTGATCCTGAACTTTCCGGATGTTCCGTCGGAAGCTATTTCCTGGACAAAAAAATTGACAATGGTATTGGTGGGCTGGAATTTTCCTTCAGAAGCATCTATGTCTGAGTCTGAGTCTTTTACTGTTTTTCCAAAAGGGATCAGGGTTATGGTCTGATCCCCCACCGGGATGTCTATCTGGGGCAGAGGCGAGGACATGGCCACGGAAAAAGTGCTCACCTGCTGGGAGTCGTCAAGGTCTGTACGCAGGTCGGTATTGCGTCCGTAATGAGCCACAGCCCCGGCATAATAGCTGCCCTGTTTGGTGGGTTCTTCAGGGCAGAGTCCCCGGACAGAACCCAGGCCGCCCCCGTCGTTGCTGATGTTTTTAGGGCTGCAGGAGCTGTCATAGGTGGAGCTGTTTTCCCCAATGAAGTAGTCTCCGGAAATATCAGAAGACAGGGAATCCAGCAGGGTGGAAACATTCAGGGTGTCATTTCCAAGCTCTTCGCCGCTGGTCCAGCTGCTGTCTCCAAAAGCACTGCCCGGCAGCTGGTCAGAGTCGTATGACGGATAGATGTCGCTGATGACCAGCATCATGGGCCTGGCGCAGTACAGGTTGTTTCCGTTCTGCTGGAAGGGATCCTCCCAGTCGGCCAGGGGCAGCCCCAGAGATGCATCCTTTCCTGAAGAATATATGAATTCAGAATTGGCAGTCTTGTTGCCGAAATAGCGCAGGGATTCATACATCATTTCAGCCACAGGGTTGCCCCAGTCTGGAAAATGCTTGCTGCTCTCGGGCATGGGCTTGTCCACCAGCCAGCCGCCGTTGTAATCATGATTGCTATAATCAAAGTCCACAATGCGCAGGGAGTTGATGGTCTGGATGATGCCGTTGACACTGGTGAACTGACCGGTCTCAGCGTTTATCTCGTCTGTGATGCTGCTGATGTTCTTTCTGAGCACACCCCCGGACATGTTGTTTTCATAGGACCCGGTCATGAGCCCGAAATACATGCTGTCTCCTTCGCCATACTTTTGAAGCAGGCCCACAGGCTTGTAAACCGGGTCTGACTCTCCGTCTGCTCCAGGATATGTTTTGCAGTTGTCCTCCAGCAGTCCTTCCTTGCAGACCTGAACAGCCACTGTGTAGTCCTCAGGGGTGCCCAGGCTCTCGTCGGCTACAGGTCTTTCCTTGGCCACCCATTCCCAGATGCGGTGGGTGTTGTTTTCCAGAACCCTCAGTATGGGGGGGTCTTTATCGGAAAGAGTGGTTGAGGCAAATAGATGCTTTGTGTCAGGGTCTGGCTGGCTAAGAGGGCTGTACAGGCTTATGTCGTAACCATCCTGGTCGGTGCTGGAATATTCCTTGCCCCAGGAATGGCCGTCCTGGGGGATAAAAACTCTTTCCAGGACCGTATCCGACTCGGAATCAGTGGACCGATATCCTCCATAAAGCACTTTGCGGATGGTATCCATGCGGGACATGGTCAGGTAATTGAGAAAATCCCCGCTCCAGTCCCCGCTGACCGCGGAGCATTTCTTGTCTTCAGTAACTGCCTGGGGTTCAAAGCGTTCATTGGCTGAGCTGTAGGTGTAGCACTTGAAGGAATCAAAATATCCGTAGTAATCAATTTCATCAGGCCTGTACCCAATGTCCAGTTCACCGTCATTATTCAGATCAGGGGCGTCGTTGTAGGCTTCGTAATACATTTTGTGATCCCGGCCCATGACCAGCATGACCAGAGGAGGCACGGTTTCCGGAAGAAAGGGGGGATCCATGTGAAATTGTCCGCAGGTATAGGCCCCGGCCGTGCAGGGCTGGATCATGCCTGCTGCAGTCAGAAACATGGCAGTCAGAACAGCCTGCAGGCCCAGGTATGTGAAGCTTTTTTTCAGATACATACTTTTCTCCTATCTGAGTACATGCCTGTACATGGACCCAATGGTCTGGCAGGAGTTGCCCTGATGGTAGCCCTGGCTTTCAAGCTGGAACAAGCTCTGAAATCCTCCGGCAGCTCCCGCGCCCTTGCCCGCTCCTTCGTATCCGGCGGCAATGATGATGGAACCGCCTTCCCCGGGCTGGGAACCTGTGTGGATTACCTGAACATCAGCCTTTCTTTCCGAATCCCCGGCAGTGTCGCAGATGTATATGAGGCCGTCAGTGCTCAGGTACAGGGGGTGATAATCCCAGTCGTCATCAAGGTCTGGATTTGTGACTTCATCAAAAGTAACCGCATTGCCCTGCAGAGCACCATGCAGGGCAACGGGAGAGACTGCTCCCTGGGTAGTGTCCAGAGGGCTGTCCCCCCGGGTGTCCACGGAATAGGCCAGCATCTCCTCTGCCACGTCAAGACCTGTATCAGCCCAGTTCAGGGCCTGGTTCCTGCGTTCAAGATTGCGGGAAATGATCAGGTCAATATCAGTATCCGTGGAATATCCAATGACAATGATGCTGAAGACCAGCATGGCAATGAGGGACATGACCAGGGCTGCGCCTTTTTCCCCAGGCCCTTGTATATGTTCAGGCGCGTAAAGGTCTTGAATCATGTTTATCTCTCCATGGCTAATTTTTCAGCAGTAATGTTTTTGGGTCCCCGGTAATTCCAGGCGGCCTGGACCTGGATTTCCCAGAAAGGCCGGCTCTCATCAACAAAATCACTGATTTTTTGAAGCTCCCAGCTGATGGTGTAATCAAAGCCCCCCACAGTAAGGGTTTCCTGGTTTTCACAGGTTTCAGTCAGGGGAACCCGGCCGGGGCAGGCCTGGGAATACATTTCATCAGGGTTCAGGGACAGTTTTTCCATTTCCGCCTGGACCAGCTCCGCGGCCACGGTCATGGTCCGGCTCTGGCCGCGGTTGAAAACAGCTGCCTGCTGGGAATACATCCACCCGGCCACAGCTGTGGACAGGACCACCAGGGCTATGAGTACCTCCACCAGAGTGAAGCCGGTACCTGATCTTTCAGGGGATCCATGATCCACACCGGAGGCATAATCAGATGAGTTAAAGTGCATTGCGCAGCAAAACCTCGCTCTGGCTGAGCATTCTCACGTATCCGTCATTAAACGGGCCCACCCTGTATATGGGGCATTCTTCATCTCCCTCAGAGTACTCAAGGCATATATCCCCGGGGTTTTCAAACTCAGCTGTGGGTTTAGTCAGTTCAAAGCTCTGACTGCCCGCATCCGGAACCTGGCCGGCGCTTCTGCCCAGAAGCCAGAAGCGGATCTTTTTTATATCCTGCAGATCAGAAGTTACTTCATCGGTCCAGGTGGAGCCGTCAGTGGAGTATTGAAACTGCATATCCTCAATGTTTTCAGCCACTCTCCAGTGCTGGCTTCTCTCTACGGCTACCTCCTGGTAAGAAAAGATCTGAAGCTGGATGTGTCCTTGATCCAGTTTAACCCTGACCGGAGAGACCATGAATACCCTGTCCCCTGGTTCAGCCTGGACAGAATCAGCAAAAGTAAGATCTGTTTCATTGCTGACTGCTGATACCTGATGGAATACATTGCCCAGCCTGGTGGGGTAGAAAGACAGGTATCTTTTAAAGTCATTGCCCGTGGTCACCTTAGGACTGGGTGCTTCATCCAGGGTGACCTGATTTTCTTCAGGTACTGTAGAGACTGTTCCCAGCTCCTTAAAAGTATAAACAATGATAACCGAGTCGCTGGAGATGGTCGCGTCCTGGGAGTCATTGTTGGTTATTTCGGAAATGAAGGAGTTTACAGTTATGTTTCCCCCATCCGGATCACCCCCGGACATGGCCTGGCTGTTCCGGAAAGAATCAATGGCTCCAAAGCCGGCGTTGCGCAGGGCCTTGTTTAGGCTGTCCGTGGCTGCCCTGAGATTCATCTGCAGGTTGATGCGCTCATCTTCAGATACTGAAACCCGGCTCTGGGACATGAAAGCCCCGGTCAGGGCGGCCATGATGAGCAGCATGACCGTCATGGAGATGAGCAGTTCCACCAGGGTCAGGCCCAGGCTGTGGTCCAAGGCCGTTTTCTGCAAGATTTTAGCCTCCCTCCTGACATGCCCCCTGGTCGGGGCCTTCAATGGTTATCTTTCCGGCTGGATTGACCAGAATACTGAAGTTGTTCTGGGCATTGGAAATTTTTACATGGGCATTGCTGCTTCTGCCCATGGGAGTAAAACTGATGCTGTCAGTTGATAAGGGGGACAGATCCGTGGAGCACAGGGTCAGATCATCATCCAGGGTGTGTGTATCCTGGACGGTGTCCTGGACCACCACAGAAAAACTCTCAGGCAATAGATCAACTGAAGCGTTGGTGTTGGTCTTGACTGCTTCAGCTCTGGCCTTCATCAGGGAGCTGCGCAGGTTCTGGGCTCCGGATTTGAGCCGGAAAGCCTCCCAGTCCACGGAAAGCAGGGAAATGCCGGCCATGATTCCCACAATGGCCAGAACAATCAAAACTTCAACAATGGTCAATCCAAAGGGCACAGGCTGTGCGTGTCTGTTCATAAAACTCTCAGATCTCCCGGGCAGGCTGGTCAGGGTTTTGCATGATCCGGCCAGGAACCGCACCTGGCTGCGCTGCTGCTGACTTGATTTTGCCTTTCCTGAACAGTCGGTTGCCCTTATGCCGGGTCCAAGGAATTAAAAGGCCAGACAGTTGTGTCTGCAGTTTTGAGGCCGGTCTTATGCCCTG
>CAZHCY010000102.1:0-8142 GCA_964531185.1 uncultured Desulfovibrionales bacterium
AATTCGGTGCTGCTGCCCTTTATCTCTCCCGTGTTGTGATCCTTGTGGCTCTGGCTTATCTTCTGCTCAGATGGCTTTTTGTCTCTTCAGTGAGATATATTTCCCAGCCGGCAGATTATTTTCCTTTGTTTCTGATTTTGTCCATTGTGATCTCCGGGATCCTCATGCGCTACTTTGTCAAGACCGATATAATGGCAGTCAAGGAACTGACCATGGGGCTGGTCACCTTCAGTCCTGTGGTGCCTGAACAGGTGGGAACCATATTCTATATCCATCTGTTTCTGGTTTCAGCTCTGCTTATTTATTTTCCCATGAGCAAACTCATGCACATGGGCGGGGTTTTTCTGAGTCCCACCAGAAACATGACCGGCAACACCAGAGAAGTAAGGCATGTCAATCCCTGGAATCATCCGGTCAAGGTTCACACTTATGAGGCCTATGAAGATGAGTTCAGGGAAAAAATGGTGGAGGCTGATCTGCCAGTGGTCAAACCTCTTGAAGCGACATCAGAAAACGCTGAAAATAAGGAGTAAATAAGAATGGCAATAGAAAAACCGGATGTACTGTTCAAGAACATCTCCCACCGGCCTCCGCAAAAGGACTGGATGGACGTTCCCACTGAGATCAAACCCGGCAGGTATTGTTATGCAGGCGACCCGGATGCCCTGGAGTATGTCGGGATGCCTAATCCCAGGAAATGGAATCCCCTGGATGAAGACTGGAAGCTGCCTGAAAACTGGCAGGAAACTGTGATCCAGGGCATCAGGGAGAGGCTGGAAAAGTTCAGGTCTTTCAAGGTGTTCATGGATGTTTGTGTGCGCTGCGGAGCATGCGCTGACAAGTGTCATTTTTTTATTGGATCCGGAGATCCCAAAAACATGCCGGTTTTGCGGGCAGAGCTTCTGCGCTCCATTTACAGGGGCGAAATCACCAGGGCCGGCAAGATTCTGGGCAGGCTGGCCGGAGGGCGCAAACTCACCGAAGAAGTGCTCAAGGAAATCTGGTATTATTACTACCAGTGTACAGAATGCAGACGCTGCTCAGTGTTCTGCCCTTATGGCATAGACCAGGCCGAGATCACCATCATCGGCCGGGAGCTGCTCAACCTGCTGGGCCTGAATATCGACTGGATCGCCAAGCCAGTGGCCAATTGCTACCGCACTGGAAATCATCTGGGCATTCAGCCTCATGCCTTCAAGGACATGCTGGATTTTTTCTGCGACGACATTGAGGAAATCTACGGCATCAGGCCTGAACCTACCTTCAACAAAGTCGGAGCAGATATTCTGTTCATCACCCCTTCAGGAGATGTGTTTGCTGATCCGGGAACCTATACCTGCATGGGGTATCTGATTCTTTTTCATTATCTCAAGGAAGAATACGGTCTGGACATCACCTGGAGCACCTATGCTTCAGAGGGCGGAAACTTCGGCTTTTTCACTTCCCATGAGATGATGAAAAGGCTCAACGCCAAAATGTATATGGAGGCCAAGCGCCTGGGAGTGAAATGGATCCTGGGTGGTGAGTGCGGACATATGTGGCGGGTGATACATCAGTACATGGATACCATGAACGGTCCGGCTGATTTTCTGGAAGTGCCGGTATCTCCCATCACCGGCACCAGGTTTGAAAACGCTGCGTCCACCAAGATGGTGCATATTATTGAGTTCACAGCTGATCTGATTAAAAACGGCAAGCTGAACCTGGACAAGTCCAGAAACGCCAATATCCGGACAACCTTCCACGACTCCTGCAACCCTGCCCGGGGCATGGGCTTTTTTGAGGAACCCAGATATGTGCTTAAGAGCGTGGTGGACAACATCTTTGAAATGCCTGAAGGCACCACCAGGGAACAGACCTTCTGCTGCGGAGGCGGAGCAGGGTTAAACGCCGGGGAAAATGAAGAAATCCGCATGATGGGCGGGCTTCCCCGGGCCAACGCAGTCAAATTTGTTCATGATAAGCACGACGTGAACATGCTCAGCTGCATCTGCGCCATTGACCGGGCCACCCTGACCCAGTCAGTCAATTACTGGGTGCCTGGGGTGGAAGTCTGCGGCATACATGAACTTGTAGGAAACGCCCTGATTTTACCGGGCGAGCAGGAAAGAGAAACTGATCTTCGCGGCGAACCTCTGCCCGGCAAGGAGGAAGAATAATGTATCATGCCAACAAAATAATTCCAGGCATTATCATTTTTGTCCTGGTTATGACCTTTCCCTTCTGGTTTAACCTCGGAGACCAGGCTTATTCCACTCCGGACCTGGTTCTGCCCGAGGATGAAGAGTACTGTGTGGAAAGCGTTGAGTACATGCGCTCCGAGCACATGGCTTTGCTGGACGAGTGGCGCGATCATTATGTCCGGGATGGCTACGGCGACTACAAAAGCACCCTGACCGGTGAAAAATTTGCTGCCAGCCTGACCAAAACCTGCATGGACTGCCATGAAGACAAGGAAAAATTTTGCGATCGCTGCCATGATTCAGTATCGGTTGATCCTTACTGCTGGGATTGTCACATTGAGCCACAGGGGGTTGAATAAATGAAGAGCAGCAGAAGAAAATTCATGGCCATGGCCGGAGCGGCCGCCATAGGCTGGAGTGTGTGTCCTTCTCTGGCCGGGGCGGCTGTCAAGGCCGGGCCTAAAACGTATTACAAGGGCGAAAAGGAGCTCAAGGCCACTCACTGGGCAATGGCTGTGGATACCACCAAAATCACCAGGAAAATCATGGAAAAATGCATTGATGCCTGCCATTCTCTGCATAATGTACCCAGCATTGATTCCAGGCAGAACATCAAGTGGATCTGGATAGAACCGTTCAAGAACCTGTTTTATGATCAGTCCCATCCAAAACTGGAGAAAATGGCCAAAAAGCCTTTTCTGACCCTCTGCAATCATTGCGATAACCCGCCGTGCGTTAAGGTCTGTCCCACCAAGGCCACTTTCAAGCGCGATGACGGCATAGTCCTTATGGATTTTCACAGATGCATCGGATGCAGATTCTGCATGGCCGGGTGTCCTTACGGATCCAGGAGTTTCAATTTCTATGATCCCAGGAACTTCCTGGAGGAAACCGACCCAGAATACCCCACCAGAACCAAGGGCGTGGTGGAAAAATGCGAATTTTGCGCTCACAGGCTGGAAAAGGGGCAAATGCCCGCCTGTGTAGAGGTTTCAGAGGGCACCATCCTGTTTGGTGATCTTGATGATCCTTCTTCAGATGTGAGCAAAGCCCTCAAAAAGAGATATTCTCTGGTCCGCAAACCCAAACTGGGCACCGGTCCCAATGTTTACTATCTAATATAAGGGGTGTGAGATGCTTGAAAAAGCTTTAAAAGGAAATATTCTTTACTGGGGATGGCTGGTATTTCTGCTGGCCATTATCGGAGTAGGTGCGGGCGCTTATCTGATGCAGCTGGATCAGGGCCTGAGTGTTACAGGTTTGAACCGGGACGTTTCCTGGGGATTTTATATTGCCCAGTTTACCTTTCTGGTGGGTGTGGCCGCCTCTGCGGTGATGATGGTTATTCCCAAATATCTGCATGATTTCAAGGCCTTTGGAAGGATGCTGATTCTTGGCGAATTTCTGGCCATTGCTGCGGTGAGCATGTGTCTCATGTTCATCATAGTTGATCTGGGCCAGCCGTCCAGGCTGATGAATGTACTGCTGCATCCGACTCCCAATTCGATCCTTTTCTGGGACATGATAGTCCTGAACGGCTATCTGTTTCTGAATCTGCTCATCGGCTGGGTGACCCTGCAGGCCGAGCGCAAGCAGGTTGCCCCTCCTGGATGGATCAAGCCCTTTATTTACTTATCCATACCCTGGGCGGTGAGTATTCATACGGTAACCGCATTTTTGTACGCCGGTCTGCCTGGCAGGGATTTCTGGCTTACAGCGGTAATGGCTCCCTCGTTTCTGGCTTCAGCTTTTGCAGCTGGTCCGGCCCTGCTGATTCTGCTGGGCCTGGCAGTGAAAGTGTTTGCCAAATGGGACCCGGGTAAGGAATCCATCCAGGCTCTGTCCAAAATTGTAGTTTACGCCATGTCCGTGCACCTGTTCATAGTGATATGCAAGATCTTCACCGCAGGCTACAGCCAGATTCCTTCCAAGCTGGCCCATTACAAGTACCTGTACCTGGGTCTGGACGGGCATACCCCCCTGGCCACTTTCAGCTGGGTGGCCCTGGCTGCCGGCCTCATTGCCGTGATTGTCCTGCTGAATCCCAAAAACAGAAAGGCTGAGAACGTTCTGGCCTTTTCATGTATCCTGGTTCTCATCAGCACCTGGATAGACAAGGGCCTGGGCCTGATTTCAGCCGGGTTTATTCCCAATCCCCTCAAGGAGATTGTCACCTATTCTCCGACCCAGCCTGAGCTGCTCATTACTCTGGCCATCTGGGCCAAGGGATTTCTGATTCTGACCATACTCTACAAGGTGGCAGTAGGGGTGAAGAAAGAGATTGAAGCCTGAATATAATTCAAGGCTTTGGACTGCTTATAAAAAACCGCGGACTGAGGCTGATGTATACATGGCCTGGGTCTGCGGTTTTTTACTGCCCGCGCCGGACAGAACCGAAGCCCTTACCACTTGTTTTTCCGGCTCCGGAATTCACTGCCTTCTCCAGGATAAACCAGCTTGTCCTCATCTCTGGTGGGTCTGGCCACCCGGGGCCAGGTGCCTGAAACAGGGTCAGGTCCGTCCTTGGCGGCTTCTGCCGGGGAACTGTCCAGCATGGCTGGATTCTTTCTCAGGTTTATTTCAGGGTTGGACCAGGAGAATTCAATGGGCATGTTGTTGGGATCAAAGGAATACAAAGACAAAATAAATCCATGGTCCATGACCTCGGAAACCCAGAAGCCGGAGGCGTCCAGCCGGTCGTAAATCTTCCACAGGTCATCCCTGGCTTCCACTTCCAGGGCCAGGTGATCAAAAAGAAAGGGACCCTGAACCGGAACTCCGTGGTCTTTTTCAGGGATTTGGCCAACCTCTGGCCATTCAAAAAACAAAAGCATGTTCATACTTCCCAGTTCAAAGAAATACTGTCTGTAGCCAGGCCTGCCCAGGCCGGCAATAAGCCTGAGTCCCAAAAGATCGCGCCAGAAGTGGATGGTTTTTTCCATGTCTCTGGTGGCCAGAGCAATATGATTTACGCCAGTGAGCTTCATTTCCGGCCTCCCTGGTTTTTTTGAAATTAACGAAAATCCAGCTTGACATTGCTTGATAATTTTGACTAATTGCCTTTTACTTCAGGTTCAATGGAAAATTTATATTTTCCAAAACTAACTCTATTTGGAGGTTTATTATGGCTTGGCAGGTAACAGTTGATACAGATAAGTGTACAGGCGACGGGGAATGCGTTGACGTATGTCCTGTAGAAGTTTTTGAGCTTGTTGACGGCAAGGCTGATCCTGTAAACATGGAAGAGTGTCTTGGCTGCGAATCCTGTGTTGAGGTTTGCGAAGCCGAGGCCATTACTGTTTCTGAAGTTTAGGTCTTCTTCCGGGGGGCTCCATGGCCCCCTTTTTATCATTTCACCCACCAGCCGTTTCAGGCTTAACAACCATAGCCAACTCCCGGAATCATCTTCCTCTTCTTTTTTCAGTTCAGATTTCCAGGGTTGAGAGTCAATAAAAAAAAATATAAGTAACAGTTCAGCCATTAGCCTGAAGGTAACCGTTCAGGGGCGCGCGGGTACCGGCATGGGGACCGGCTCTTCCAGTGCTTGTTTTTTCTAAGCCTGTTTCCTGCATCAATCAAGAAACAAGCCCTGGGGTGTCTGTCCCCTGCGCCCTTAAAAAGGGCTAAACTGTTACGGATTCTGGAAATTATCAGTAAATACAAGACGTTGATAGAGAATTTTTGACTGTCAAGTTTTACAACTATAATAATTTTTTTAAGCGCAGGCAAATTGCCAGACAGAATAAGGGCCGGGATCTGCCGGAGTCAGATCTTTTTTCGCCGGACAGGGCTGTTTACAGCCCTATGAATGAGCAAAAGGCCGCGGCTTGACTCTCAGGCAAAAGCAGGCAGCAATGCCCTATCCCAGGCTGCGTTATCAGGAGGAATGAATGGATTTTGGTACAGATCTGAAAGTAATTTTTGACAAGTATTCAGATTTTTTGGAAAAAATCGATACGATCTTTGCCCGCATGGAAAACGATTACCCTGAAGAGATCCGATGCAGGCAGGGTTGTACTGATTGCTGTTATGCCATGTTTGATCTGTCTCTGGTGGAAGCCCTTTATCTTAATCATAAGTTCAGCCGGCTGGAATCTGATCTGAAAAATCAGATTCTTATTGAAGCGGACAAGGCGGATCGCCGGATTCATAAAATCAAGAAAGAACTTTTCAGGGAAAAGCAGAAAGGTGTGCCGGAGCAGGAGATACTGGACCAGGCCTCCAGGCAGAAAGTGCGCTGTCCCCTTCTTGTTGACGATTCCTGCGCTTTGTATGAGCACAGGCCTGTCACCTGCCGGCTTTACGGTCTTCCTCTGCAGATGGAGACCGGGACTGCCAGCTGTTCCGAGTCCGGCTTCAAACCAGGAGAAAAATATCCCACAGTGCATATGCACAAAATTCATGATCAACTGGTGAGCATGAGCCAGGAAGTGGCACAGGCCGTAAATTCCAGCTATGACGGGCTGCACACCATGCTGGTGCCTGTGTCCATGTGTCTGCTTACTGATTATACACCGGAATATCTGGGAGTAAAAAACAGGGAGCATTACAAGCAAAAGACGCAGGATAAACCTACCACGGAATGGGTGCTGGGCCCCAGTGAGGAGTAGAGCTGATGAGCGTTTCTGATCAATCTGACCGGGACAGGCAGAAAAAAGCCATTTATGATCAACTGTCTTCCAGAAGAAAGAAATTTATTGACAGAATCGGGTATGATAAATGGGATCCTTTTCAGGAGCCCAAAAATCCCATTGAAATCAGGACCGATACCACCAGAAGGACCAGTAAGGAGCTTATGCGCCAGTTTTTTTACGAGCGTCCTCCTATGGAATACAGCAATACTTACGGCCGGGGGGTGCTTGAAATGTGCATGGGCATAATCAACGGAGATGACAAGTGCAGGGCCATGTATGAATTTTCCCTGTGGTACAAAGAGCTTCTGGAAAGGGAAAACAAGGAATTTAAATCCGGACTTTAGGAGAAAGCAATATGAATCAGAAGTCGGTGGACGAGCAGATAGAGGAGCTGAAAAAAAGGCTTGAGCAGGATCCGGAATGCGGCATCACCCATTATAATCTGGGGGTGCATTATCTGGCCAAAAGGGAATTTGCCACGGCCAGGGAATATTTTAAGGAAGCTGTCAGAAAAAATCCGGACATAGCCGAGGCTTATGTCCAGCTGGGAGGCATAGCCATGAATGAAGGCGATCTGGACGGATGCTTCAGCTACAACCAGATTGCCAGCCAGGTCAGGCATCGGTTCGCGGTCCCCCACGGCAACATGGGGTTTGTCCATCTGCAGCGAAATGATGTGGACAAGGCCATTGCCTCCCTGAAAAGAGCCATTTCATTTGATCCCAAGTTTGTCCAGGCCCATGCCACCCTGGGCAGCGCCTATCTCATGCAGGGAGATGTGGAAGGGTGCATTGCCCAGAGTCAGAAGGCTATTGATCTTGAACCCAGGTTTGGACCGGCTTATAATAATATGGGGCTGGCCTGCATGGAAAAAAAAGATTATGCAGGGGCCAGGGAGTGTTTTAAAAAGGCTGCTGAGTCCGGATATGAAGTGCCGCCGGAAGTACTTAAGGAGCTGGAGGAACTGGAAAGCGCCGGGTAAGGTTTTTTTAACGTTTTAACCACTTTAACGCAGCACAGGGACTGGCTTGCCCAGCACCTGTTTTTCCAAGTCTGTTTCTTCAAAAAGGGCTGAACTGTTACGTTTTTTTTTTTGCTGGTAGAGTCTTTCAGTCCCTGCAGGGGACTGCTTTGTTAAGATCAAAAATTACCAGGGTCAGCTGAAAATCTATTGACAATTGACATTCATTGTGTGAAAAATCACAAGGCAGGGGCAGAGTCCGGCAATATCCGGAGCTGTGAAGCCGCCAGCTTCATTGGAAAATGGGGCGGCTTTTAATTATAAGGTTATAACCATAATTCAAGGAGGATTTTCAATGCCTAAA
>CAZHCY010000103.1:0-8104 GCA_964531185.1 uncultured Desulfovibrionales bacterium
AAATACTGGCAGTATGCGTGATTATGGTTATGTTGATTCCTGTGGTATGGGATTCAGGGTTAAAGTTATTCCTCTTAACAGGCAGTTTTTGGGAAAGATTGAGCCAGCAGTCATAATCAGACAAAAAGTACCCCACCGGAGAATCTAACCCAAGCTTCCGCGGTCAGGTCGCCCGTGCAAAAATACCCTGTGTCTGTCTTTTCAGTCTGGCTTATTGTCTGTGGCTAACTATTCTTTATAAGGTAAGGCTGAGGTTAAACAAAAATTATGGTAAATTAGTTACACCTTAACGATATTAACTTTTGGAGGAGAATATGAAGATCGGGCGTAATGCACCCTGTCCCTGCGGCAGTGGAAAAAAATACAAGAAATGCTGTCTTCAGGCAAGCAGTATGAGTGAGCTGGGCTACAGCAGGCTGAGCAAGACTCAGCAAAAGATTACTAAAAAGCTTACTGAATATGTGGCCAGGGATTTGGGAGAAAAGGTCATTGACGTGGCTCTGCGCGAATTCTTCATTGATGACGGTGAGATGTCGGACCTTTGGGAAGAAATGATGGAAGACTTCAGTGCGGTTTTCTGGCCATGGCTGTTCTATACATTTAAACTGGAAGTTCCTGATATCGATGAGGAAGATTTGATTGGCCTCATGGAGCCTGACACCACAATAGCAGAAATGTTTATGCGGGACAAAGCTCATAAGCTGGATAAATTAGAGTTAGATCTTCTTTCAGCCTGCAATCGCAGATCCTTCAGCTTTTTCGAGGTGGAGAGCCTTGAACCGGGTCAGGGCTTTCAGGCCCTGGATCTGTTAACAGGAAAAAGGCAGAATATCACTGACAGTTCTGCTTCCAGGAGCCTGGCACCGTGGGAAATTATTTTTGCGATGACTGTAGAATGCCAGGGATACGGCATGAGCATTGGCAATGGAAAATACAAGTTTCAACCACTTTTTAAGCCTTATATAATTCAGTTTGCAGAAGAACTGGAAGGTGATTATGGGCCATTGAGCAACGAGGATCTTCTGGAAGATGACTATGACCTGCGGGACTTTTTTTTCTATTTGCAGGATCTCATACTTGAACCGCCTCAGCTGCAAAACTCTGACGGGGATCCTTTGAGCATGCGTACCCTGCACTATGAAATTACTTCTCCGGAGCAGGCATTTCAGGCTTTGGCGCCTCTCTGTGTCCATGAGAAAGCAGACAGATTAAGGGAAGAGGCAGAGCTGGATGACAGTAATAATGTCCAAAAAATTCATTTTGTCTGGAGTAGAAAGGGAAATTCCCTGAGCAAAGGCCTTGAGAATACTACTTTGGGCCATATCTCCATTGAAGGTAACAAAATGACTGTAGAGGTCAACTCAGAGGCCAGGGAAGAAGAAATCAAGAAGGAGATAGTGAAACGTCTGGGAAATCAATGCTCTTATAAAGTAACCAATATCCAGTCCATTGAGTCAATCCTTGAAAATGAAGACTTGAATGCTGCTTCATCTATTAGTGATGATGAACAGAAAGAACTCCAGAACAGGCCTGAAGTCCAGGAAGCCATGAAAGAAATCATGGATAAGCACTGGGAGGGCTGGTTAGATACTGATATACCTGCTTTAGGAGGTAAAACTCCGAGGCAGGCTGTGCAGACAGTCAAGGGCCGTGAATCAGTCCAGGCCCTGCTTCGGGATTATGAATTAAATGAAAAAAAATCGGTCCAGCCTGTGCCCCAAAAGCCTTATATTGACTGGGTCAGAAAAGAACTGGGGTTGTCTGACTGAAAAGATTTACCCCCTCATGGCAGCAATCCCGTCAGAGGCGATATCTGCCTGCCGAATTAGATCAGCATCTTACCTGTAACTGAACGGAAAAAATCTGGCCGGGTTTTGGTTGATCAAAGCAAGCCCCTGGTTCGATTCAGCCTCCCACAGGGGTTCAAAGTGCTCTCTGCTTATGTTTGTGCCCCTGGATCTGGAAATGATTGTCTGAAAAATCTTTTTGAAAAAGTCATCTGATTCCAGGCTTTGGCTGTATAGCCGGGCCAGGGGCATAAGGCCCATGATTCTGATGGTTTCAAAAGAATTCAGACACAGCTCAAGGGAGGCCTGCCAGAACCTTTTTTTAAGTTCAGGGTCCTGGACCAGCCTGCCCATGTTCAGAAGCCAGAGCTGCCAGGGGTGTTCCCTGGTCCAGAAATTTTGGCTATTGTCTGAAAACATATCTGCTGCCCAGCTTACGTATTCATGTCTGTTCTGGCCTGACTCAGCCAGGAATCTGCACAGGTGATAATGCTGGAACTTGTCAAAGCCATGGAAGTCCGCCTGGAAAAGTCTGGTATCCAGGTATTTTTCCAGGGCTGATTCAGCCTGTATAAGGTCTTGGGCATCCAGCCGGGCAAAAAAAATGTAGGAAAAGGGACGCAGCCAGTCAGAACGAAGGTCCTTCCAGTTTCCACCCCCAAAGGCCTGCTGGGCAAGGCGGCAGTATTTCAGGGTTGTTTCCAGGTAATCAGGGCCGCAGAATCCAAAGTGCTGGGCCATGGTTCCGTAATACCTGCCCAGGTATTCATCCACCGCATGTTTGTTTCCTGATTTTCTGGCCTGAAATTTCTGCTCAGCAGCAGCCACCAGGTTCTGGAAAGGCAGGGTCAGTTCCCTGGCTTTTTCCGGAGTAAACGCATAAGTGTTCTGCAGTCGGCCCACTGTAAAGTATATGTGGGTCAGAAATTTTCTGGTGCTGGTTTCCCCCCGGGCTTCAAGGTCTTCCAGGTATTTTTGGGCAAGACTCTGCCAGAGCTCAAGACTCTGGGTTTTTCCGGTGTGATTGCAGACTTTGATATGGGAAAAACAGATTTCCAGGCCGGTTTCTGCGCTGTAGGCGCCGATACTTTCCACGATATGTTCCGGAAAAATGCTGTTCAGCAGAAAATAAACCTTGTTCAGCTCCGGGCTGCGGGCTTTGAGGAGTTCCTTGAGCCTGCTGGCCAGCCCGGCGCAGAAATCCGGGTTTTCTTTAACCAGACCGCATACTTTTCGGCTTAAAAGACGGTCTTTGTCTTCCAGGTATCTGAGCAGATTATAGTCAGCCCTGCACAGAAGGTCAGGGCTGGTTTCCAGATTGTCCAGGGAGTAAAGAAAGCTTAAATGGGTCCGGCCCTTGCCTGGAACAAACGTTTCTGCCAGACAGCGGGCCATGTCCAGGTCTGATGCGGCCATTACTTCCAGGTCAGGGGAGCCTGGCAGGGGGACTGCTGATGAAGCCGGGCAGATCAGTGCCTTGAAACCGGCTTCCCTGGCAGCTGCTGCTTTTTCTGCAATCTTTTCAACTGACAGCAGTTTTCCTTCCAGAGTCAGTTGTCCGGTGCAGATTAAATCCGGCCATTTGAGTCCCTTCTGCAGCAGATAGAACCCCAGATATACCGGCAGCCCCATGGAAGATCCGGTGATCCTGATGTTCTGGGAAGCTGGCAGCCAGAAAAGAAATCTGAGGGTTTGCGCAGCCCGGTCAGGCAGGCAGCATTGGTGATGGCCTGCATGGCATTTTTGTCCAGCAGGGCGTGGGCATCCAGGGTGAAATTGGCATCAAGGCTTTCCCCTTTGCCCAGTAAGGCATAAACAACACGTCCCTGGCCTTGATCAGCTGCAGCCAGGGGGATTCCAGTCCAGTTCATGGAACTGATTTGTTCCCAGCTCAGATCAAGGCCGGTTTCATTGGGGCGGGCAAGACCGGCAGCAATGGAGAGCTTACCGTCTGAACCTCCGCAGGCCAGGGCTGAGGCAGTGAGAAAAGTTGCAAAGACTTTCCTGTTTTCTGAATCAAGCCTGGAATAAATTTCATCTGCCAGACAGGCGGCCTGACCGGGATCATCCGGCCATTCAAGGGACAGGGGCCGGCAGGCTGCATCAGGAAGCAGGCCAAAACCCTGATCAAGGAAATGGAGAATATCTTCAAGCTGCACTGCTGGTTCTCAATATATCCAGAAAAAAATTAGGACCAGTCTGCCTTCAAGTACAGCCTTGCGGTCTATGCCGGTAAATTGAGCTGTAAAAAGCTGTCTGTCAGGGGAGAGGGCAAGCTCAGACGCAGTCCAGGTCTTCTCAGGTGTCTCCCACCAGGCTTGAAATTCTGAAGCAAAGGGGAAATCAGGGTCAGTCCTGCCATGAATGGTAAGGGTGTGGTTGGTTCTGCTTTTTGAGACAATTTTCACCAGGCCGGACTGAATCTCATAACCGGTCTCGTGAGCGGAGATCATGCGGGCATTGACATGGTCTGCATCAGCTGCTGCCATTTTCCCGGGGGTGATCCTTACACAGACTTTATTGTCCTGCTCAGGCCTGTGCCCATACATGGCAGTGGCCTGTTTGAGGTTCTCAAAGTCCATCCTGGCCAGTTCCAGGACTGGATCTTCAGCCTGGGCAATCTCTGAGGCGTTGATGGACCTGGCAATGGATCTGACAATTTCAGCTGGTGCAGGTTTTTTGTCCAGGATGCGGGCAATACTCTGCTGACTGAAAAAGGAACCCAGCTCTATTTCCATGCACTGAAAAAGATAAAGAAGGGAATCTTCATCTGTTTCATGATATTCCCCTGCTTTACTGAAAATGGTTTCCAAAATGTCAGCATCAGCCTTTCCCAGCACTCCGCCCAGATCTTTAAGCCCCATGGTATAAATGTTCCAGGCCTGGGCAAAACCAAATCCCTGGATGTATACATCACCTTCAGACATGAATTCATCCCCTGGAAAAATCTGGGCCACCTGGACAGCCTGATCATCCGTCTGCTTCAGGACCAGCACCAGAGGGGGATTGTAATACCTGCTGCCAGGGCCCCATCCGGCCAGATCAGGTTTTATCTTTCTTATCTGCCCGGGATTTGGACCAGGGTCCGGTTTTATCTCCTGGTATACCTCAGGCCAGGTCCAGGAGACCTCTGCTTGGATATCCAGGTTGATCTGACACATATAGCAGGTTCTGAGATGGCGTTTAAGCTGCTGGCTGTTTTCTTCGAACAGGATTTTATCAGGAGGGCATGTGCGTAGATTCAAGGCTGTCTGCCAGTCTTCCTGTGTAGGATGACCGGCTAATGCAGCATGGTTGTGTTTAGACATGGTCATATCTCCAAAACATCCAGATATATTTCAGATGTCTGCTGCCATTTTATAAAGCTGAAACATGGGTAACATTTTAGACCATTTGCATGAGACACGGGGACTGGCTCTCCCGGCGCTTGTTTTTCCAAGTCTTTGTTTACATCAACCAAGAAAACAAGGGCCGGGGTGCCTGTCCCCTGCGCCCTTAAAAAGGGCTAAAATGTTACAAACACGGCTGAATCACTTCAGCTGTTAATTATTAGTTACGGTCAAAAAATATGGATTTACAAGTTGAGCCAGAAAAAAACCGAATTGCCGGAATAAAAAAAGAAAGCTGGCAGGAAAAATATGAAAAATTTTGAAAGAATGATCAGGCAAGCCCTGACTATTCAGCTGAACCTGAGGAACTGTTTTTTTCCAGATGCAGCCTGCAGGACGAAAAAAGATTATCCAGAAATATTTTTGCAGATTCCTCGTCCATTTCCTCTTCATAAAATCCCGGCCAGGAGGAAGTTTTTTCCCTGATCTGGTACACAGCCTTACTGAGCAGATTTCTGACCCCGCTGGCTCCGGCATAGCCAACTGCAGCAGCAGTCTCTTCCAGGTTTTTTTCCTGGTAGTTATAAATATAAAACGCCCGGACCATTCTGTCATCCCAGTCACTCACTATTTCTTCGGCCAGCCGGGCAAGTTTTTCAGAACTGATGCCCGGCCCTGGATTTGGATCTGGATAGTCCTGCTGCAGATCTTCTTCCTGATTCTGACCGTCAGCAGATGAAGTGGACTCAAAGGTCGCTGTCTGGTCATAAACACAATTCTTGCTGATAAGATAATATGTTAATTCCCGAATGGGTATCAGATACTCGTTACCAGCAAGACTTGTGGTGTGCTCCCAGAAAAAAGCAGCCCAGGCTACAAGTTCATTTTCATTGTCCCATTTTTCATGGATTTCAGGGTCGGGAAAATCTTCAACCTGAGCAGTCTGAAAAAAATCCCTGCCTATAAACGGCAGGTCAGCGTCCTTTAAAGCAGCATAGTATGAATATCCTGATCTGGACAATACAGTAAACTGATTGTGCCTGGAAAGGGTAAGCTGAATTCTGCGGTAAAGATTGGCATAGAAACTGCCGCCGCTGCCCCGGATCTGATCTTTGAGGTGGCTTCTATACATAAGCCCCAGACTGGAAATGACAGACTTGTGGTTTCCCTTGCTGATTAGGGCCTGCAATTTGTTCAAAACTCTTTCGTTATCATGGATAAACAGATAAAGCTCGGTGCACAGGTCATTGAGCCTTTGTTCATAAGAGCTGCTTCTATCCCACAACACTTTATTGCGGGATACAAGGTATCTTTCTTTTACCTTGAGGAGGTGTTTTGAGCACTCTTTTAGAAAGGCTTTGCCATCCGCAGTATTCAGCCAAAAGTTCAGATTTTTCATGTTTTTTCCAGGCATCTTTTATCCACTTACAGTTAGTAACGATTTGACTGCAAAATACTCTTTTTTTTTGCAGTCACAAAAGTCATAAAACAGGAGTCATGGAGCAGTAAAAACAAAGACTTATGGAGATTTTTTTGATGAATCGTAACAGTTCAGCTTTTTTTTAAGGAAAGCAGGGCACCCCAGGGCTTATTTTTATTTTATGTAAACACAGACTTGGAAAAACAAGCGCCGGGAGAGCCGGTCCCCCTCCAGGCAGTATACCCCGGGCAGGAAGCCGTGCCTCATGCAAACGGCTAAACTTTTACTACAATTATTTATATGTTTTCAGTGTTTGGGTCTGCTTAGACATTGTTCAGGCACTATTCCTGCGAGGGTTAATTTTTTGTTGAATTTTGGATCAGGTGAAAGATTGAATTCATACATTTTGAGTATGTAGCATTTGCGGGAAAGGGTCTTGCCGGTCAGAGAAAGGGGACAATGGGGTTTTATATAACTGAGTCTTTTGTTAGGTTGAGAAGTACAGGGGCAGGCTTTGAAAGAAAGGTTGCTGGTTTTTTTAAGCAGCAGAACCGGGTGTGTGGTTTTATCCTTTCTGAAGGTGGCTGGAAAGGAACCTGTCAGTTGTTTGAGCTTTTTATCACAGCCGCCATAAAAAAGCATTTTCTCCTTCCATAAATTAAAAGGAACTTTTATCAGGCTGCTTCCCTTCAGGGTATCCAGGGGATCTGCAGGCTCATCTTTAATGGGCATTGACCTTAAAATTTCTTTAAACGTGATGTTAGATAAAGACATAGCCTGGCTCATTGAAGAAAAAGTTGTAAATATTTTGAGATAAGCATTTAAATTTTAAAAAAGCTCTTCCGGTTTAAGCGGGTATGGCAATGAAAAGGTATAAAAAAAATGAATTTCGCTGGTTTGCATGCTGGTTTTGTTATTCTTTTCTCACGCCTTCTGGAAAATTTGGTCATGGTGCTAAGCTCGCAGAGATGAGATAAGAAATGATTTCATTCAGGCCAGCTGCAGAAATGAAAAGGTTACAGCCCCATGTTGGTTTTTCTTGTTTACAGCCTTTGGCTGGGCAGACATTAAGAATTTTTAATCCTGCTTTTGCTTGCAAGGCCCTGTTTCCGTCTGGGTGTGTGAGTCTGCTTTTTTGCACATAAGTATGCTGCAGCCGGATAAGCCGGAATTTTTCATATACTTTAACCCATGATCTTAAAAAATATCAAGTACAAACATTGTTTGTAAAACATTTCGGTGGGCTTTGTTAAATATATCAGCCGCTTGGATGATTGATGACTGCGGTGCAGGGCAAAGGGAACAAATATTTGAGTGGAGTTTGCAATAATGGGCCTCACCTGGCACTGGTCCGGGATCAAAAACAAACATGTTCACAAAACGCGTCAAGCGCGAAGTGTGAAGATGTGTCAGGATCCGCGCCTCAGGGTAACAACCCCATAACCTGACAGCAATGCAGGGGCGAATAACCATTCGCCATCCTGGACAGATCAGGTTTCCTTCGGATGGGCGGATCCTTTGTCCCTGCCAGGAAGCACTCCCCTCCGACCCCCACGCCCGCCTCCCCC
>CAZHCY010000104.1:0-8056 GCA_964531185.1 uncultured Desulfovibrionales bacterium
CAAGTGGGTGACGGGGTGCCTGTCCCCTGCGCCCTTAAAAAGGGCTAAACTGTTGCGCCTGAAAAAACTCAGACAAAAACAGCACATAACAAAAGACCTTAATGGCAGCCTGTCCGTCTGCATCCGCACTGGGGTACTGGTTTGCAATTCAAGCCACAGAAAAACTTGATCACCCCGCCGGGTCCATGTAGATTCCCAGGGGAAATGAAGCCCGCATCATTAATTCAGGGAGCCGGACAAATCCCTTCTGGTTCTCTTTTTATCTCAGGATGGGCCGGATATCCTTTGCTGTTCCCGGTTTTCTCGGCCCAGTGCAATTTTTTTCTGCCCCTTATCCAGGACGCGGATGAAAACCTTGAGCCCATTCTCAGCAGGAGCTGGAAAACAGTTTTTGCCTGGTCTCTGGGTGCGCACCTTTGCTTAAAGCATCTGAACAGATTGCGTGCAGACAGGCTTGTGCTCATAGCCCCGTTTCTTGATTTCTGCCAGGGCACCTCTGCAGAGAAAATTAAGGACATGCTGCGCAGTCTTGATAACAACCCCCAGGCAACAGTGCGCTGGTTCTGGAAAGCTTGTGCGGTAAAACAGCCCCCAAAGCCACCTGTTGACCAGGCGCACGCTCTGAAAAAAGGACTTGAACTCCTGATCCATTCCCGGGTGGAGCAAAGTTCCCTGGCTACTCATCTGCCTGTAACTCTTATCCATGGGCTTGCAGACAGAATTGTCCCCCCTGCTACATCTGAAAACATAAAATCCTGCCTGCCCCGGGCCTGCTGCAGGTATGTGCCCTATGGTCACTACATTCCTGAACCGGAAATCCTGAATGCCATCCAGCAATAAACAGATCCGTCTGCATTTCGATCATTCCAGTGCCTCTTACAGAAGTGCTGCTTCTGTCCAGAAAACTGCAGCAAGGATTTGCTGTTCCCGTATCCCTGGGAAACAATTCTCCAGAATTCTGGAGATGGGCGCCGGAGGGGGGCTGCTCACTGAAATATGCCTGCAGAGGCTAAACCCTTGGGAGATCTATGTTGCCCTGGATATCTCCCCCGGAATGCTCAGGCTGATTTCTGCAGACAGGGTCTGCCTGGTTCAGGCAGATGGTGAAAGCCCCCCGTTCAAGCCCGGCTCCTTCAGCCTGCTGATAAGCTCCTCAGCCATGCAGTGGTATGAGCAGGGGCCGCATTCTGTCCTGAACAATATCCGGCTGCTGAAGGAAAACGGCTTTTTCTCTCTGGCGGTTTTTGTCAGAGGAACATTCAGACAGCTGGAACATGTAAGCTCGCTGACCGGGTTCGGCTCTGTGTATCCTTTGCCTGGGGCAGGAGAATACATTGAGTCTTTCAGAGCCGCCGGGCTTGATCCGCAATGGTCTGTACAGGAATACACTGTGTACTGTTCTTCAGTGTCAGCCTTTCTCAAAAGCCACAAAAAAACCGGGGCCACCTACACCGGTTCACAGACCAGGTTCGGAAAAAAAACATACCGGAATTTCTGCAGACTGTATGAGGAGTTCTATGGAGAATCCGGCCGGATCCCGGCCAGCTATAAAATTCTTTATCTCTGGGGTTATACAGGCAAATATCACAAGGCAGGTTCCAGGCCCAGGTCCCGGATCAGCTCCAGGTCCTCTCCCAGGGACCTTCCTTTTCTGGTCAGATAATCGCCGGTCATCACTCCGCTGGCGCCGGCCAGAAAAATCATGGAATGAAGCTCCCTGAGATTGTGCATCCTGCCGCCGCAGACTATGATCTCCCTGTCCGGAAGCAAGTACCTGAAAAGACAGATAATTTTCAGACATCTCAAAGGAGTCAGCTGACTAAGGTTTTCCAGGGGCGTTCCAGGGACAGGGATGAGGAAATTTAGCGGAACCGCATCAACTTTCAGATCCCTCAGGATCAGGGCCAGCTGGACTATCTGGGCATCTGTTTCCCCCAGGCCGAACACCCCGCCGCTGCACACTGAAAGACCGGCTTTTCGGGCTGCAGCCACAGTATCAACCCGGGAGGAAAAATTATGCGTGGTGCAGATTTCCGGAAAAAAACCAGGGGAGGTTTCCAGGTTGTGATGATATCTCAACACTCCGGATTTTTTGAGAAAAGACAGATCCTGAGGCTCCATAACCCCCAGGGAAGCACAGACCCTGATCCGGCCTGAACTTATTTCCAGGGCTGCCCGGCCGATCTCCTTGATTTCCTCTGGAGTCAAGCCCTTGCCGGAAGTAACCATGGAAAACCTTCTAATTCCTGAACCTTCCGCCATTTTTCCCAGGTCAGCCAGCTCCTCGGCTTTTTTCAGGGGATACTCATCAACCATGGACAGGTGATGTCCGGACTGGGCGCAAAAGGCACAATCCTCTGAACATCTGCCTGACTTGGCATTGGTTATGGCGCAGATACTGACTTTTTTGCCGAAATGGCTGTACCGGATAAGGTCTGTCCCGGGAAAAAGTTCACTGGTCCGGGTATAGGGGAGCTCCAGAAGTCTTTGTGCTTCATGGCTGGACAATACGCGTCCCCTGCAGATCTGTTCCGCCAGATCATAGAAATAATTCATCAAACACCTGCCTGAGAATTCCGGAGTCTATCCGGTCAAGTTCCTGGACCTGTCCCAGGACCTTTACCTGGCCCAGCTGCTCAATTGCCTTAAAATGATCCTGGTTTACGCCACGGTTCAGAATAACCCCTTCTATGCGCAGCCCCCTGCGCTGCAAAGCCTCAATGGTCAGCAGGGTATGATTGATGGTCCCCAGTATATTCCTGCTGACTATCAGCACCGGCAGATCCAGCTGTCTGATGAGGTCCGCCATGAAAAAACCCTGGTTCAGGGGCACCAGAAGCCCTCCCGCCCCCTCGACAATCAAGGGTGAAACATCTGCTGGAAGCTTTATTCTGCCGGCTTCTATGGTCCTGTTTTCCAGTTCAGCAGCCAGATGCGGGGAAAGGGGCTCGGAAAAAACATATTCTTCCGGGATGATCCTTGAAGAATCCAGCGCAGCCAACTTTTGTACCAGCCTGCTGTCCAGACCCTCCCTGGAACCGCTCTGAACAGGTTTCCAGTACTTTGCGCCAAGCCCCAGAGCCAGCATGGCGCAGATAACTGTTTTGCCCACTCCTGTATCAGTGCCTGTAACAAAAAAAACATCTGAAAAAAAATGTTTCATAGCCTGTGATTGCTGCCTGAGCTTCGGGATGAAAGCACTGCTGATTTATAAAACACCTGACCTGGAAAAGCGGTTTGTATCCAAGCAGGCACGTCCGCCCTTTTGCAGCTCATGAGCAGCAGCAAAATCCCGCAAAAGCTGAGCTCAAAGAGCTTCAGCCGGCCTGGTCCTGACAGGCTGAATACTGCCTGTACTTTTACACCCAGCCATGACCGGCCCTGCAAGCAAAAAGGGCTGTGGCTGAAACCCGGGATCTAATCTTTTTTTGGTCCAACTATCAGCTTCTGCCCTGGCTGTATGGAATCATCAGGAGAAAGATCATTTAATTTCCTGATGGCGTCCACTGAAATATCATACTTGAGTCCAATGCGAAACAGGTTGTCCCCGCTCTGGACTTCATGGATTCTGTTCTCCGCTGCCTCATCATCAGCTGAAGCACTGCCTGCAGAAGCACCGGCAGCAGATCCAGAGGGTTTTTCCTCCCCTCTGTCAGCAGAGCCCTGCCCGGCTTCCTGTTTATCCAGTCCGGCTATCTGCTGCCGCAGATCATCCAGGGTTTCCTGGTGCTCTTCCAGAGTTACCTGCTGTTCTTCCTGAGTCTGCACAACCTGGGCAAAAAACTGGTCTGTCCCGGATTCTGCTCCGGAAATCCGGGTAAACCTTTCTTCCAGTTCATGGATCCTGGTGCGCAGTTCCTGCATATCTCTGGAGGAAACGCTGTTTCCCCCTGAAGCCAGAATCACTGCCAGAAGAACTATGATAAGCAGTCCTGCTCCGGCCAGACCATAAATAAGCAGGTTTTCTCTGGACAGGTCCAGATTAAAGGAATTTTTTCTGCCGGTCCTGGGTGCGGGGCTGTCCCCTTCCAGTTCATCAAGCTTATTGATCCAGTTTTTTCTTTCCATAATCAGCCTCCCTTGGCTGGGTTCATTCCCTTCAGCTTCTTTCAGGCATTTATAATATTTCCACAGCCTGACTCATGGCCCGGGTCAGGCGGTGCAGGTCTTCCTGTTCAATGTTGTAGGACGGCATGATATAGATCAGGTTGAGAAAGGGTCTGATCCATACCCCCTGCTCAACAAAAAACTTCTGAGCTTTCAAAGTGTCCACCATGTTCTGCATTTCCACCACTCCAATGGCCCCCAGGGCCCTGACATCTTTGACCCGGTCCTTTTGCAGACAGTGAGCCAGCTCCTCCTTTAGCTGAGCCTCAATTTTTCTGACCCGCTCCCGCCAGGGACTGCTTAAAAGCAGCTCAATACTGGCCAAAGACACGGCACTTGCCAGGGGATTGCCCATAAAGGTGGGACCGTGCATAAATACGCCGGGCTCCTGGCTGCAGATTACCCGGGCCGTCTCAGGCGTACACAGGGTGGCGGCCATGCTCAGGTAGCCTCCGGTCATGGCCTTGCCCAGACACATGATGTCCGGAGTGACCTCTGCATGTTCACAGGCAAACAGCTTTCCTGTTCTGCCAAAGCCTGTGGCGATTTCATCCGCTATCAGCAGGACCTGATACTTCCGGCAAAGCCTGCTTACGACTTTCAGAAAATCCGGCGAATAAAACTTCATGCCTCCTGCTCCCTGCACCACAGGTTCCAGAATAAATGCAGCGGTTTCATGGGCATGATTCTCAAAAACCCCTGTCAAATCCTCGATTATCTCAAAAGGGCATTCTTCCTGAAAGCCGCAGTCAGGAGAATCCACAAAAATATTTTTGGCCAGAAAGGAGGAGAACAGGGAATGCATGCCGGTCACTGGATCGCACACAGACATGGCTCCAAACGTATCTCCGTGATAGCCCTTTTTCAGGCTCATGAACCTGGTTTTTTTACTGTCGCCCATGGCCTGCCAGTATTGAAGGGCCATTTTCAGGGCCACTTCCACAGACACTGACCCGGAATCAGAGAAAAAGATCTTGTCAAGTCCCGGCGGGGTTATCTCAGCAAGCCTGGATGACAGCCTGACAGCCGGTTCATGGGTCAACCCTCCGAACATCACATGGGCTGTACTGTCCAGCTGCTTCTTTACAGCCTGGTTCAGCACTGGATGGTTATAGCCGTGGATGGCGCACCACCAGGAAGCCATGCCGTCCACCAGCTGTCTTCCGTCTGCAAGGTTTATCCTTGTTCCGCAGGCCGACTCCACCGGATAAACAGGCAGAGGGTTCACCAGGGAAGTATATGGATGCCAGATATGTTGGCGGTCAAAATCCAGAAGCTCATCCCAGGTCATGCTTTGCGCACCTCTTGCTCAATTTTTCAACCGGATTTCAGCCCCTGGTTTGCTTTCAGGCTCCAGCAGGCTGAGTGCCCCAGGCCCTCAGATACTTGGGCAATCACTTCAGTGTCACGAAAATAAACCTTGAGGAACAGTTCAGCCATTTGCATGTTGCCCAGGGACTGGCTCTCCCGGAGCTTGTTTTTCCAGGTCTTTTTCTTGCAACAACCCAAAAACAAGCGCTGGGGTGCTTTGCTTTCCTTAAAAAGGGCTGAACTGTTGCCAAGTCAATTTATGCTGCCAGTTCCAGGATGTCAAAAGCTTAAAAAGGGGCCTGCCCGGTTTTAAACAGACATGCTCACCCCGGGCGGTTCCAGCCCGGTATTTACCCATCCGGGAGCAGACAGGAAATCAGATTCTTTACAAAGATTTGCTTTATTTTTTTTCTGATTTGGCCTATTTTAACAGATATTGGCAATTCCCAGAAAAACTGAATCAGCGGTAACAGTTTAGCCGTTTGCATGAGGCACGGGGACTGGCTCTCCCGTCACCCACTTGGCAATCCAGCAGGCATTCAACTTCAAAAATTCAGCTCAAGCGGGTGACGGGGTGCCTGTCCCCTGCGCCCTTAAAAAGGGCTGAACTGTTACAATCAGCGCAATGCGTTAACCATGACTGATGAAAAGCCTGTTGATCACTCAAAGCGCTTAGAGGCACTGGATCCCTCCAGATCCTTTATTGTCCAGGCCCCGGCAGGCTCCGGCAAGACCGGCCTGCTGACCCAGCGTCTGCTTGGGCTGCTGGCCCGTGTCCGCAGGCCTGAGGAAATACTGGCCATAACCTTTACCCGCAAGGCAGCTGCCCAGATGCGCCAGAGGGTGCTGGAAGCCCTGATTCATGCTGATTCCAAACCGCGCCCTGATTCCTGCTACCATGCTCTCACCTGGGATCTGGCCGGAAAGGCCCTGGACAATGACCGCTCCCTGGGCTGGAACCTGCTGGACAACCCTTCCAGACTCAATATCAGAACCATTGATTCCTTTTGCCTGCAGCTGGCTGAAAGAATGCCCCTGTTGTCCGGCCTGGGCAGCAGACCGGCCATATGTCAGGAACCCGAATCCCTTTACCAGGAGGCGGCCAGAAACACCCTTCTGGAAATCAACCGCAGGTCCAAATGGCATGCCCCCCTGAAAACATTGCTGGTTCTTATGGACAACGACTGGAACAAAGCCGGGAATCTCATCCAGGACATGCTCAAGTTAAGAGACCACTGGCTGAGACTCATCGGCGGCTCTCATGCACATATTGACCTGAAAAAGATCCTTGAAAACCATTTGGAGGTTGAGGTCAGAAAAATACTGAACCAGGTCAGGTCTGCCCTGAACCAGTTTCTGGACCAGAAACAAGCAAACACTTTCCTGAAATGCGCCGCTTATGCCGGAAACAATGTCCGCCGGGAAAACACCGACTCCAGCATAAAGCATCTGCAGGGAATCACCAGCCTGCCCGGCACAGCAGCAGAGGATATAACACCCTGGCTGGCTGTTAAAGAACTTCTTATGACCAAAGACAGCAAATGGCGCAAAACTGTCAATATAAAACAGGGCTTTCCTTCCCCCTCCAAATCAAAAAAAGACCAATCTAAGGCCCATGAGGACCATAAGAATTCTTTTTTATCCCTGCTGAAAAACCTGCAGGCAGCTGACAGTCAAGAGCTTCTGACCAGTCTGTCCTTGCTGGATAACATTCCGGAAACCAGATATGATCAAACAACCTGGCAAAACCTTGATGCGCTCATCCAGGTCCTGAAAATGGCCGTGGCCCAGCTGCACCTGGTCATGGCCAGACGCAATGAAATGGACTATCCTGAACTGGTCAGAGGCGCCCTGGAGGCCATGGGTCCCCCGGATCGTCCTTCCCGGCTCCTGCTGGGACTGGACTGCCGCATCCAGCATATCCTGTTTGATGAATTCCAGGATACCAGCATCAGCCAGCAGGAAATCCTGGAAAGACTCATTTCCGGCTGGACAGAAGGCGATGGAAGGACCCTTTTTCTGGTGGGCGATCCCATGCAGTCCATTTACGGCTTCCGGGATGCTGATGTGGGGGTTTTCCTGAGTACCCGGCAGAACCCCCCGGCCGGAATCCGCCTGCAGCCTCTGGAACTGAAATGCAACTTCAGATCCAGCCCAGAGGTGGTTGAATGGATAAACACAGTCTTTCCTGATGTTTTCCAGGACAAAGAGGAACCAGTAAGCGGCTCAGTCCGGTACTCACCCATGACTGCCTGTGTGCCCGAATCCGGACAGGTCCTGGTCCACCCCCTTGTGGATCCCGGGCCTCAGGAAGAAGCTCTAAAGGTTTTGGATATCATCAGGCACACCCTCCAGCATCATCCCCGGGAAAGCATAGCTGTACTGGTACGCCAGAGACCGCACCTCAAGGAAATCATGGACCTGCTCAGGCCTTCCGGCTTGTCCTTCCAGGCCGTGGAAATCCAGTCCCTGGCTCAGAGCCAGATTGTCATGGATCTTTTATCTTTGACCAAAGTCCTCATAAGACCCCATGACAGACTTTCCTGGCTGGCTGTGTTCAGAGCTCCCTGGGCAGGTCTGGATCTCAAGGACCTGACCATGCTGGCCTCTGCTGAACACCAACTGCTTATTCCAAAGA
>CAZHCY010000105.1:0-7984 GCA_964531185.1 uncultured Desulfovibrionales bacterium
GGGACCGGCCTGATGTCCAGAAGCTGGTGGGGCTGGAAAACATCTATTATGCAGGCAGTCATGGCTTTGATATTTCAGGGCCTGGACAGGAAAAGATTGAGCTGGACAAGGTTCAGAGCTTTATGCCCTCCCTGGATCAGGCTGAAACAGAATTGAGACAGAAGCTGAAGAAAGTTCAGGGAGTGCTGGTGGAAAGAAAAAAATATTCCATTGCCGTTCACTACCGCAGGGTGCAAGATAAAGACATTGCCCGGGTTCAGGAAACAGTGGAAGGCATAAACAGCAATTACCCCGGACTGAGGCAATCCGGGGGAAAAAAGATTTTTGAGCTCAGGCCCGATATGGACTGGGACAAAGGCAGGGCTCTGCTTCTGCTTCTTGGGCGGATGCAGCCTGACCAGTTTAAATTGCTTCCTGTATACATGGGAGATGACCTGACAGACGAAGATGCATTTGAGGCTGTTCAAGGCAGGGGCATAAGCATTGCGGTCATGGACTCCCCAGGGGAGACAAAGGCTGATTACCGGCTGAAAAATATCCAGGAGACCAGATTTTTTCTGGAAAAGCTGGCCGGATCTTTGTCAGCCTGAAAGCACATTTTAACAAAGGCTGTCAAAAACGCGTAATGCACCTGTTCAGCCATCTGCATGCGGCACGGCTTCTGCACGGAGGCGGCGCCCGGAGGGGGACTGTCCGGCACCCACTTGAGTGGATATTTCCAGGTATGAGTTGTTACTGACAACTCAAGTGGGTGCCGGACTGTCCCCTGCTTTCTTAAAAAGGGCTGAACTGTTACCAAAAAGGGAAGAATTTTCATGTCATTATGGTCTCTGGAATATAATCATTTTGCTCCTGAGGAGGAAAAGCTCAGGGAGGCCCTGTGTACCCTGGGCAACGGCTATTTTGCCACAAGAGGGGCATTGTTTCATGCCCGGGATGACGGGGTCCATTATCCGGGCACCTACCTGGCCGGCGGATACAACCGCCTGAAAACCAGGATCAAGGACAAAGTCATAGAAAACGAGGATCTGGTCAACATGCCCAACTGGCTGTGTCTCAGTTTCATGTATGCGGGGCTGGACTGGTTTGATCTGGAAAGGGTGGAAATTCTGGATTATCACCAGGGACTGAACATGAAAACCGGGACCCTGCAGCGCAGGATCCTTTTTCAGGACAGCCAGGGCCGGCGTACCCGGCTTACTGAGCAGCGTCTGGTGCATATGTCAAACTGGCATATGGCCGGCCTGGAAGTGACTTTTACCCCTGAAAACTGGTCAGGGGAGGTGGAGTTCTGTACAGCCCTGGACGGAACTGTGGTCAATAACGGTGTTGAGCGCTACAAAGGACTAAGCAGTGAGCATCTTGAACCTGTGGAGACCATGCAGGCTGATGCTGAGTCCATATGCCTCAAGGTTGAAACCAGTCAGTCCAGGCTGGGGGTGGCCCAGGCCGCCAGGACCAGGGTCCACTGTAACGGGGATGTCCTGGAAATGCGCAGAAGGCTTGAAAAAAAACCTGGATACATTGCCCAGCATTTTAAACTGCAGGCTGGAAAAGGTGAAGATATCCGCCTGGAAAAAATCATGGCCCTTTATACCTCCAGGGACACTGCTGTTTCGGAATGCGGCCTGGAGGCCGCAAGCAGGATCAGGCAGGGCGATGCTTTTGATGATCTGCTTAAAAGTCATACTCTGGCCTGGAAGCAGCTCTGGCGAAGGTTCAGGGTGGAATATGAGGAAAAAATCCCCCCCCGGGAAGACCGGACCGGAATGATTCTGCATCTGCACACATTTCATCTGCTGCAGACAGCATCCATCAGCACCCTGGATCTGGACACCGGGGTTCCGGCCAGGGGCTGGCATGGAGAGGCTTACCGGGGGCACATCTTCTGGGATGAGCTGTTTATTTTTCCCACCTTCAATCTCAGGATTCCGGAAATCACCCGCACGCTGCTCATGTACAGGTACCGGCGGCTGGATAAAGCCAGGGATGAGGCCAGGGCAGCGGGCTTTAAAGGCGCTGTTTATCCCTGGCAGAGCGGCAGCAACGGCAGGGAGGAATCCCAGAAGATCCACCTCAATCCCAGATCCGCCAGGTGGATTCCGGACAATTCCAGGAATCAGCGCCATGTGAACGCGGCCATTGTCTACAATATCTGCAAATACTATCAGGCCACCCAGGACATGGAATTCATCTCTTTCTACGGTGCTGAGATGGTCCTGGAGATTGCCCGTTTCTGGGCCGGGATTGCCAGCTATGACCCTGAAGCAGACCGTTATGAAATCCTGGGGGTCATGGGTCCTGATGAATACCATGAAGGTTATCCTGAGGCTGCCAGGCCGGGGCTGGACAATAATGCCTATACCAATGTCATGGCAGCCTGGGTTTTGAACCAGGCTCTGGAAATGCAGGAAATCCTTCCTGAAGACCGCAGAAATGAAATCTTTGAGATGCTGGGTCTTGAGGAGCAGGAGCTCAGTCACTGGAGGGAAGTGAGCACCAGGATGAAGGTCTGCTTCCATGGAGAAGGGATCATCAGTCAGTTTGAGGGTTATGAGAAGCTGAAGGAATTTGACTGGGACGGCTACCGGGAAAAATACGGGGATATCCAGAGACTGGACAGAATCCTGGAGGCTGAAGGAGACAGCCCCAACAATTACAAGGCCTCCAAGCAGGCAGACGTGCTCATGCTGTTTTATGTTTTTTCAGCTGATGAACTTAGAAAATTATTCAATCAGCTGGGATATACCTTTGAGTATGAAACCATTCCCAGAAACATTGATTATTATATCCGGCGCACATCCCATGGATCCACCCTGAGCTGGATAGTGCATGCCTGGGTACTGGCCAGAAGCGACCGGATCCGTTCCTGGAACCTGTTTGCCAGGGCCCTGGAAAGCGATATATCTGATATCCAGGGCGGCACCACGTCTGAAGGGATCCACCTGGGAGCCATGTCCGGCTGCATAAACATCATGCAGACCGGTTATACCGGCCTGGAGACCAGGGAAGACATTCTCTGGTTCAGCCCCTGTCTGCCGGAAGAACTGGGCCGGCTGTCCATGGAAGTGCATTACCGGGGGCACAACTTAAGCATTGAAATCTTTCCGGATCTTTTGAGGGTTACCACCTGCAGGGCTGCGGAGCAGCCTGTAAAGCTGGGCTACAAGGAGAAGACATATAATCTGGAACAGGGTAAAACCCTGGAAATCCCCCTGGACCAGCCTGCCGGGCCCTCTGAAGCCTGATGAGCATTTACCGGAAGGCATGATAAGCTGTTCCCTGTTTTTTATTCCAGGCCACTATCTTGATGATCATCCTGGTTTGCGGGGTTCACTGGCATCAAAGTTAATTTAGTAGTGCCTTTGATATCTGAACTGTCCATTCTCAAATCATAGCCCATGGTCCTGGCCATGAGGCGGGCGGAATAAGTTCCCAGGCCGGTGCCGCCTGATTTTCCGTAAGTTTTGAATTTTTCAAAGAAATGCTCCCGGATGGGTTCGGGCACTGTTCCGCTGTTTTCAATGGAAATGACGGGATAAGGTTCAGCCTGGAGCTGGATGTTAATCTGTTTACCATCAGGAGAGGCCTCAAAGGCATTTTTTATCAGATTGCTGAGTATACCGTACAGTAATTGTTCTTCAGCCTCCATCCAGAGGGAAATGTCTTGCTCAGGCATGTTTTTATTTATGACTACCTGGATGTTTTTGGCCTTGAAAGCAGGCTCGACATGGTTCAGGACCGTCTGCAATACGTGCCCGGCTTCTATTTTTTGGGGGCGGAAAATGTATTCCCTTGTCTCCATTTTGAACAGGTCCAGAGACATGTCTATCATGCGCAGCATTCTCTGGCCGGATTCATTTATCATTTTCATTAGTTCCAGCTGATCCTGATTTAAATCCTCCTCTGACAGAAGCAAATCTGACAGCCCCAGGATACCCCCCAGCGGATTTTTGAGATCATGGCGCATGATGCGTTCCACGTCATCCTTGACCCTTTCCAGGTCTTTGCGGACAGAAATGTCTTCCTTGACAGCCACATAGTTGATGATCTCATTTCTGGTATTTTTTACCGGCCCAATGGAGGCCTGCTCCCAGAAAAGCTCGCCGTTTTTCTTCTTGTTAATAAACTCTCCCCTCCAGACCTGGCCCGAAGTTATTGTCCTCCACAAATCCCTGTATAAAGAATCATCATGCATCCCGGATTTCATTATCCGGGTATTCTGGCCCAGGGCCTCCTGGAGAGTATATCCGGTGGTGCTGGTAAAGGCGGGGTTGGCATATTCAATATTGCCTTCAGTGTCTGTAATCACAATGGTGCTGGGACTGTTTTCCACGCAGCGCCGCAGCCTGCTTAATTCTTTTCTGGATCTGTCCAGCTCCAGGTGGTTCTTTATCCTGGCCCGGACAATGGCCGGCTTGAAGGGCTTGGAGATGTAGTCCACGGCCCCCAGCTCAAAACCCTGCACTTCATCCTGGGCTGTGCTCAGGGCTGTGACAAATATGACCGGTATGTCCCTGGTCTGTTCATCGGCTTTGAGCTGCCGGCAGACCTGGTAGCCATCCATGCCCGGCATCATAACATCCAGGAGGATGATATCCGGCTGATTGGCCGAGGCAGCGAGCGCCAGGGCCTTTTCCCCGTTTCTTGCGGCCGTGATTATGTATTCCTGCTTGAGGGTTTCCATGAGGAGCTGGATGTTTGTGGATTCATCGTCCACAATGAGCACTTTGTGTCGGGTATGCTCTGTCACGTTGTCTCTCCTGTTTTTTCCAGGTCATGAGCCAGATCTTCCAGGACCTGGGCAGCCTGGTCTGTTTCAAATTCTTCTAAAAGACTAAAAATTTTTTGCCCCCGGGTTCGCATTTCAGGAGGCAGGGGCATATCCAGCAGCATTTGCAGCTTGTCCATGGCCAGACTGAGGTTCTGGTCCACCATGCCGGCTGTTTCCCGGGCCAGAGCCGCGGCCTGCCTGGTTTCCAGGTCTCCGGAGGGACCGGCCTCTGCAGCTGACTCGGAAGGACGGCCTACAAGTTCGTTTAAGGAGTTGCCAACAGTGCTTAGCCAGGAGTGGACCTCCGCAATCAGAGCCTCACTGTCCCGGACTTTGTTCTCAAGTCCGTGCATCAAGGCATCTGCCGCCTCAGACAGCTCATTCATGCCCAGGTTGGCTGCCGTGCCTTTGAGCGTATGGGCCAGTTGCACGGCATCCTGAATCTGACCGGCCCGCAGCAGTCCCTCTATCTCCTGAGCTGCGCCAAGATATTTGCTCTGAAAACGGGTAAGCAGCTTCAGGTACAGGGTCTGGTTGCCCGAGGCTCTGGACAGGCCGAGGCTGGTATTCACTCCGGGCATCTGCGGCAAACTCTCCGTTTCCTCCTCGACGTGATTCTGCGCATTCCAGGCGGACATATCGCCAGTACGGTTCCGTCCGGCCAGAGGCTCAATCCAGGTTACCAGGACGCGCAATAGCTCCTCAGGATCTATGGGCTTGGTGATATGATCGTTCATCCCCGCCTCCAGGCATATGTCCCGGTCCCCGGCCATGGCGTGGGCGGTCATGGCGATGATGGGAATGCGTCCGGAAGACTGAAGGCTGAAGGCTGAAGGCTGACTCCTGACTCCTGACTCCTGACTCCTGATTCTTCTCGTTGCCTCCAGACCATCCATTTCCGGCATTTGAATATCCATGAAGACCAGGTCAAATTCCTGGCTGGCCAGGGCAGACACCGCCTCCTGTCCAGTACTGACCACGTGCACTTTAAGGCCCACTCTGCGCAAATGCTCGGTAACGATTTCCTGGTTGATCGTATTGTCTTCAGCCAGGAGTATGCGGGCTCCTCTGATCCGGTCCAAGCCATCAACGCCTTTCTGATCCCGCCTGGACGCACTGACCATCTCCCGGGCCCTGGACACGGGAACGGTGAGCGTAAAGCAGGTGCCCTGCCCCTTCTGGCTGGCCACCTCTATCTCCCCGCCCAGCAATTCCACCAAATACTTCGTGATGGCCAACCCCAGCCCAGTTCCTTCGAACTTGCGGGAGGAGGAGGAGTCGACCTGGGAGAACTTGTCAAAGAGCAGGTCAAAGTTTTCAGGGGAAATGCCGATTCCAGTATCCCGGACCGTAAAGCGCAGGTGAAAGGATTGGCCGGGCACGGAGTCAGAAGAAGCAAGGGCATCTTCTCCCTTCCGCCCATTGTTTCCATCCACCTGATTCCCGACATCCGCCTCCTGCCCTTTGCCCTCTGACTCCTGACTTCTGATCTCTGACATCTGGTCTCTGTCATTTTCCACCCGGAGTTCCACTTCTCCCTCTTGAGTAAACTTGACCGCATTGCCAATCAGGTTGGTCAGGATTTGCTGAAGCATCTTGGGGTCCCCCCGCAGAGAGGACGGGACCTCTGGGTCAATATGACAGGTAAAGCGCAAGCCTTTTTCTTCGGCCAGGACCGAAGCTCCGGTGCAACACCCCTGAACAAGCTCGACCAGGTTAAAGTCCTGCACCTGCATGACCAGCTTGCCGGCCTCAATCTTGGATATATCCAGGATATCGTTGACGATATGCAGCAGGGCCTGACCGCTCTGCTTAATGGCCTGGGCAAAGTGCAGCTGCCTGGGAGTGAGGTCTGTATCCAGAAGCAGGTCAGCCATGCCAATGACCCCGTTCATAGGGGTGCGAATCTCGTGGCTCATATTGGCCAGGAACTCGGACTTGGCCTGATTGGCCTGTTCGGCCTGTTCTTCGGCGCGTTTGCGCTGGCTGACTTCGCTGGACAGCCGCCGGTTCCAGTAGAGAAACCCGCCCAGCAGGACCATGCCCATGCCCAGCACCTGCCACAACAGGGAATAGTCGATTTGCTGCATGTACTGGATGGAGATCCAGTTATTGTCAATGGCCCTTTTCTCCGACTCGGGGATGCGCTCCAGCCCTTTTTCCAGGATATTGCCCAATATGGGCTGGTCTTTTGAGACCGCCATGCGCAGACGGGACACATAGGGCGTCTCTCCCGCCACCCGGATGGAAGTCAGGCCGGTCTGGCCGATGTAGTAACTGGTAGCCACCTGGTTGCCTATAAAGGCATACGCCTCGTCCCGGGCCACCATTCGCAGCCCCTGTTCAATGGTGGGCGCAGGCACAAGTTCCAGCTCCGGATGGTCCTGCTCCAGCCAATGCTGGGTGGCATAGCCCTGAACCACAGCCACCTTTTTCCCATACAAAGAAGAGATTTCCCCCAAATAGGCCGCCTGGGTATCGGAAAAAATAGCCACTGGGATGGAGAGATACGGCTCGGTAAACAGAAGATCATCTTCCCGATCCGGAGTCTTGGCTATTGCCGGTAATAGAGCGATATCGCCCTCCCGCAGACTTTTTTCCGTCTCAGCCCAGGATGCGTGGGCCCGAGGCTCAAAACGCACGTCCAGTATGCCTTCCAAACGTTTCAAGTACTCGTGGGAAATCCCCTGCGGTTTCCCCTCCTGATCGGCAAACTCAATAGGGGCCCAGGCCGGGTCAAAACTCCAGCCCAAAACCTGATGCTTCTGCATCCATTCCTGCTCTTCGCGGGAAAAGGCCTTCAAATCCTGTTCTTCAGGCCCGAACCAGCGCTCCCAGATCTGCTTTTTCTTTGCTTCACTCAAGACCTTATAGCTCTTGCTCAGAATCGATTCCAGTACGGGCAGGTCCTTGCGGATCATATAGGCATGGGACTGCAGATCTTCAAGTCCCGGAAATTGCACATATCCCTTGACCTCCAGGTTGTTCAGGTAGTTGCTCCTGACCATATGCCGACCGCTGTACAGCTCCTGAATGGCCGCATCTGCCTCACCCCGGGCCACCAGCCTGAGCATCTGCACCCCGTCCTCGGCCATGACAAATTGGGCCTCCGGAATGTGTTCGGCCATATGTTCGTGCATGCCGTAGTCGTCAAAGGATGCAATCCGCTTGCCGGACAAAGACTTCTGGCCGCTGACTTCCGAGTTCTGC
>CAZHCY010000106.1:0-7973 GCA_964531185.1 uncultured Desulfovibrionales bacterium
GTGGGTGACGGGGTGCCTGTCCCCTGCGCCCTTAAAAAGGGCTAAACTGTTACGTCAGATCATGTCTTTGTCAGCAGCTTACTTTTTTGTACAGGAAAAAGCTTATGGTGGAAAATATCCCTGTGGTGGACATTTCTCAGAAATGTCTTGAACATTCAAGGTCTTTTCTGGTCCTGAAAAGGATGCATGAAAAGATTGATGATTACTCTGAGTATGATTTTACATCCATTCAAAGCAATGCCCTGAATGTATTTTTTGATCTCTGCCAGGAATTTGAAGTCTTTGAAGATATTCTGACCGTCAGTGTTCTGATTCCCAAGGTTTTTTTCAACCTGGAATGCAGCCTGTATCTGCTTAACGAAAACCGGGCCGACAGGATAGCCACCTGCCTTGATGACTGGCCCGAGCCGGAGCTGTGCCAGGGCAACCTGGCTTTCTGCGACAGCCCGAAAATAGTGAATAACTGCCTGTATCTGCCCATCAAAGGCAACCAGGAACTGGTTGACCAGCTGCCCTTTAATCCTCCCAACCGGCTTATCGGCATGCTGGAAATCTCTCCGGCCAGGGAACTGTCCTGGCATGAAAGGCTTTTTTTTGAGAAATATGCCAACCGGGTGGGATTTCAGCTGCATATGCGGCTTATCGGGCGTAAAAATCAGGAGCATCTGCAGTTTATCCGTTCTCTGGTCAAGGATATCGGACACAATGTAATTGTGCCCAACATGTTTTTCAAGCTTTACTACCGGCGGCTGGAGGCCAGTATCAAGGCCCTGGATGACTTCAGAGGGGAGCTTGACCATGTTTTACAGGCCGGGGATCAGGAAAATCCAGGCAGTTCCAGGTCCCAGATAATGGCCAGGATTGATTATATCCATGACGGACTCAAGGATCAGTATCAGGAAATAGTCAGACATTACGAACAGACCAGTCTTTTTCTGGAAACCCTTCTGCGCAGGAGCCATTTTGAACAGGGCAAGTATGTCCTGGAAAGGAGAGCGTGCAATTTTAAAAGTCAGATAATTGATCCCCAGATCCAGAGGTTTGCCACCCAGTTCCGGGACAAGGGGATTGATATCGCCCTGGCCGGTGTTCCGGATCAGGAGATAGAAGTGGTGGTGGATCCTGGACTGATCAGTCAGGTCTATGCCAATCTTTTTTCCAATGCAGTCAAGTATGCGCGGACAGTAACCGATTTTGCCGGCAACCGGACCAAGTTTATTTCTTACGGCTGGGAGCACAAGCCTGATTATTTTGGAGCGGACCTGCACGGGATTAAACTGAATGTTTTCAGCACAGGTCCGCACATTGCTCCGGAGGAAAGGCCCCGCCTGTTTCAGGAGGGGTATCGGGCCAACAATACGGACAAAGAACAGGGTACTGGACACGGACTGTTTTTTATCCGGGAGATAGTAGAGCTGCATGGAGGCAAAGTGGGATACGAGCCCACACCCCTGGGCAACAACTTTTATTTTATTCTGCCCCTGATGGAGGGAGCAGGGCAGCAAAATGACCATTAAGCAAAAAATATTCATCCCTCTTTTCATGGCCGTGGTTGTGGTGGGCATGGCCGGATTTTTCCTGGCCAGCAGCCAGCTGGATCAGGTCAAGGAGTCGTTTGTTTACAAACTGGGCAGGGAAAAACAGGAAAAAGTTTCCATGATTATGCATACCATGGCTGCGAAAACCATGGAACAGGCCTCGGTTTTCGCAGCCATGCCCCAGGTGAGGCAGGCCTATGCTCTGGCCATGTCAGGAGACATGGATGATCCTCGAGATCCCCGGGTCCAGGAGGCCAGAGAGGATCTGCGAGCCAGCCTGGAAGAGTATATCCATATTCAATGGCCGGGTACGGAAACCGGCAAGACTTTGAAGGTTCATTTTCACCTGGCCAACGGCCGCAGTTTTGTCCGGGCCTGGCGGGACAAAAACGTACAGGGCGGATCTGAAGGGGCAATGGACATTTCTGACGATCTGACCGCTTTCAGGGGAACCATCAGGCAGGTCATGAAGACCCGGGAACCGGCCCTGGGGGTGGAAGCAGGCAGAGGGGGGATTGCTCTTAGAGGGGTGATCCCCATTTTTTATGACCAGGAATATGCCGGTTCAGTGGAAGTGCTTTCAGATTTCAATCAGCTCTGGGATGCCCTGGAATTTCAGGATACTTATCAGCTGCACCTTTTTGTCCCGGATGAAGTGATGTCCAAGGTCACTGAAAATCAGCAGGGACAGGAGTTTCTGGTTTTTGATGACAGGTTCACCCGCATGACCCTTGGAGAAGGTGAAGATTACGCCAGTTTCGTTACTTCCAGGGACCTGAACAAGGGCGGGAAGGAGCTTTTTGTCAGGGCCAGCGGGGACAGGGCTGCAGCCTATTTTCCGCTGCAGGACTTCCAGGGAAAGGCCATCGGGATCCTGGCCCTGGTGCTGGACATCAGCCGGGAACAGCAGGTGGTGCGCCAGCTGCGTTTTCTGCTCTGGGCTGTTCCCCTTTTGATCATGGGGGTGTTTTTTGTTTTCACCAGGCAGACCCTGCTTAAGGCTGTGCTTGAACCCATTGGAAAAATGCGGGCACAGATGGCGGCCATTGAATCCGAGGACCAGAAACAGGTTCTGCAGGGCAGGCTTGAGCACTCGGGAAATGATGAAATTGCCCGGCTGGCCGGAGATTTTAACAGACTCATGGACAAATTTCATGAAATCATGAATCTGAACCGGATAGTTTTGGATGCCATCCCTGACCCGGTGTTTGTGGTGGATACAGATTTCCGGTTCATCATAGGCAACAGTGCCACCAGACAGCTTGCCGGAGCAGAAGATATTCAGCAGCTGCAGCAGCACAAGTGCAAAAGTATATTCAAAGCCCAGGTCTGTAATTCATCCCAGTGTCCGGTGGCATGCCTTATGGCCGGGCAGAAGGTGGATTCGGACAAGATCATCCGCTGGAACGGGGCAGACAGAAAAACCATGTATATCCGTCCGGTGGCCAGAAGACTGAAAAACCGGGACGGGGATATAGTGGGGTATCTTGAGCTGGCTCAGGATGTGACTTCCCTTGTTCATAAAGAGCATGATCTTCAAGGGGCCAATAAGGCTTTGCATGAGCTTAATGAACAGCTGAACAAAACCATGCAGGACTATAAACAGGCAGCCCTGGCCGCAGATAACGCCAACCGGGTAAAGAGCGAATTTCTGGCCAATATGAGTCATGAAATCAGAACACCCATGAACGGCATCATGGGGATGGCCGAACTGGTGATGAATACCAGGCTCAGCCCGGAACAAAGGGAATATGTGTCCATCATCAAATCCTCAGCTGATTCCCTGCTCAGCCTGATCAATGATATCCTGGATTTTTCCAAGATAGAGGCCGGCAAACTGGATCTGGAGCATTTGCCGTTCAGACTTCGGGATGTGGTGGATGATGCAGTGAGGACCCTGGCCATGCAGGCGCACAATAAAGGCCTGGATCTCAACGTGCGCGTGGAACCGGACCTGGAACACAATTTTGTCGGGGACAGCCAGAGACTGCGCCAGATCCTGGTCAACCTGGTTGCCAATGCTGTGAAGTTTACCCATGAGGGAGAAGTTCGGCTGGATGTCCAGGAATATGATGCCGGTCTTTCCGGATTTGAAGAATTTCAAAATAATGCTGACATAAAACCTGTCCATTTCCGGGTCAGTGACACGGGCATCGGCATAAGCAGCCAGGAACTTGAAAGTGTTTTTGATACCTTTGTTCAGGTGGATGGGAGTTCCACCCGTAAGGCAGGCGGTACAGGGCTGGGTCTGTCCATCAGCCGGCAGCTGGTCAGGCTGATGAAAGGGAATATCTGGGCTGAGAGTTTTCCCGGCGGAGGGAGCACTTTTAATTTTGTCCTGCCTCTGCCCATATCCGGAGAAGATCCAGGATGGGACTTTTACGGAGATGTTGCTCAGCTGGAAAATGTCCGGGTGCTGGTGGTGGATGACAACCAGACCAATCGCCGCATTCTGCATGAGGTGCTGACCTATTGGGGAATGCTTCCTGAAATTGCTCAAAACGGCCCCCAGGCCCTGGAAATTCTTGCCGGCCGCCAAAACACTCAAAGTCCGCTGGAGGTAATGCTCCTGGATATTCATATGCCGGAGATGGACGGATTCCAGCTGCTGGAACACCCCACCTATACAGGACTTTCCAACAAGCCCATGACTATTGTTTTGACTTCTGCCGGCAATGTGGGGGATTCCTTTCGCCTGAAGGGCAAAAATGTCAGCAGCTACATGATGAAGCCGGTAAAGCAGTCTGAGCTTTTGAGCGCCATTATCAATGCCCTGAGCAAGGTTGACCTCTCTTCTGCATCTCCCGGGGAAAGCATGCAGGCGGATGATGAGCAAATCCTGCCTGCCGGTCTGAAGATCCTGGTGGCAGAAGACAATGAAATTAATCAGAAACTTGCCCTGCATATACTCTCTGGAGGCGGACTTCAGGTGGAAGCGGTCCGTAACGGCCTGGAGGTTCTAAAGCGCCTGCAGGAAACGCGTTTTGACCTGATCCTGATGGATGTTCAGATGCCTGAAATGGATGGACTGGAAGCCACCAGAAAAATTCGGGAAATGGAAAAGCAAACAGGAGAGCATCTGCCCATAATCGCTGTCACTGCCTTTGCCCTCAAGGGAGACCGGGAAAAGTGTCTGGAAGCAGGCATGGACAGCTATGTGCAGAAACCCATCCGCAAGGATGAGCTCTTTGGACAGATGGCCATGGTTCTGGGAATTTCAGGTCAGGCTGAAAGCGAAAAAGAGCCAGAGCCAGAAGCATCGGCCCAGGCTGATTTTACAAAAGCCCTGGGCCGGATGGATGATGATCTGGAACTTTTTGTGGAGCTGGGGCAGAACTACCTGGATACACATGCTGATTATCTGCATAAAATCGAACAGGCAATCCGCGAAACAGATTTTCAGAAACTGACCCATCATGCCCATACCCTCAAAGGAATGCTGGGAATATTTTCAGCTGATCAGGCCTTTGAAACAGCCAGGACTCTGGAATTCATGGGCAGGAACAGCGATCTGGAAAAGGCCGGGAAATACCTTGCTGAACTTAAGGACCTGGTAAGTCGTTTTAATATTGAACTGGAAGAATTTATGGCCCGTCATAAAGATCAGGGCTGAAGTGGATTTGCTGAGCCCGGGCATTCAGGCCGGATGGGTCTGTTGAGAATAATTAAGGAGCCGACCCGGGAAAGGCCGGCTCCATGGTTTTTGCTAAACGATTTTCTTGATGAACTGCTCCACTGGAACAGCCGGCAGGCTTAAAAGCTGGACTGAGCCCCTGGCACCCAGTTCCACGGACATTTTCATAATGGTTTCATTATCCGGTGCCTCAACAATGTTCACAAAGTCATATTCCCCCATAACTGCGAACTGCTGCAGAACCCTGACTCCCATGGCTTCAAGTTCCTGATTGACCTCCATGACCCTGTCCGGATTTTTTTTCAGGGTTTTTCTGCCTTCATCCGTAAGTCTGCTCAAAATTACATACTGACCCATGCTGACCTCCTTGGTTTAAGTTTGGTTCAGTGATTTTTCTAAAGAACTGGATCTAATAGCCAGTAAAATCAGCAAGTTACACAAAAGCATCTTTTTGGCTTTTTGCGAGTCCGGACATTCAATGCAAAAGAATTATGCGTTTTTGACAGATGAAAGGTAACCCTTCAGGGGGCGCGGAAACCGGCATGGGGACTGTCCCCGGCCTGGTTGTTAAAAACGCATAATACTCCCCTCAATTCCAGACAGTTACCTGCAGATTATGTCCCGGGTGTGCCCGGGTGGGAGGCTTACATATTAAAGACATAAACATTAAGGCCTGGATTGCAAGGAGGCTTTTTTGGCAGCTGATCCCAGCTGAAGTCAGGACTTCTGCTGAGAAATGATGTCATCAGGTTTGCCGGCCAGGGCTTTAATCCCCTGAAGCTCTGAGCTCGCGGGCCTGTCTTATTTTCTCGGCCAGGGTTCTGGCTGCCTGTTCAGGGGAGTCTGCAGAGCAGATGGCTGAAACCAGGGCAACTCCGTCCAGGCCGGTGGACATGATCTCATGGATGTTTTCCAGATTGACCCCGCCTATGGTGATCAGGGGCAGCCGGGTCAGTGTCCTGGCTTTTTTCAGGCCTGAGATTCCAAAGGGCTCGGTGGTGTCGGTCTTGGTGGGGGTGGGAAACACAGGGCTCAGGCTCAGGTAATCCACCTGATTTCGGGCTGCTTCTTCCATCTGCTCAAAAGTGTTTATGGAAATCCCCAGGATCTTGTCCGGACCAATCATTTCCCTGACCTGAGCGGCAGGCAGATCGGTCTGTCCCACATGGACTCCGTCGGCATCAGCTGCCACAGCCACGTCCACCCGGTCGTTGATGATTAAAGGCACGTCTTGTTTGGCAAGTCTTCTTTTCAAAGCCAGGGCCAGCTGAAAAAAGGCCCTGGCTGAAGCGTTCTTTTCCCTGATCTGAACCGCGGTTACCCCTCCAGCCACGGCCTCCATAACCGTATCCACAAGGTCCCTGCCCCGGCAAAGATCCTGGTCAGTGACCAGGTACAGGGAATAGTCTGCAGTTTTCATGTTTATTTTTCTCCCAAAGCAGATATTACCGCCCTCATGAAGGCAGGCAGATCATCTGGAGTGCGGCTGGTGATCAGGTTGCTGTCCACCACCACCTCTTCATTCACCCAGTTGGCTCCGGCATGAATGAGGTCGTCTTTTATGGCAAAAAACGAAGTTACTTTTCTGTTGTTCAGGATTTTGGCCGAAGCCAGCATCCAGCCGCCGTGGCAGATGGAGGCCACAACATTATTCTGACTGAACATTTCCCGGACCAGGCTTACCATTGCTTCATGCCTGCGCATGAAGTCCGGGGCGAATCCCCCGGGGATGACCAGACCGTCGTAATTGCTGGGGGCAGCGTTTTTGGCGGCCAGGGTGGAGGTGGCCGTGGTTCCGCCTTTGCCGGGATAGGTCTTGCCTGCTTCAGGAGCTACAATATCCACCTTGGCTCCGGCTTCCAGCAGCCGGTAGTATGGGTAGATAAACTCGTAGTCATTATACATTTGTTCCACCATGACCATGGCTTTTTTGCCTTGAAGTTCCATTTTTTACTCTCCTTGATATTTTTTGTGTGTTTTAATGGGTCGGTAAAGCCCGGGAAGACTTCCCGGCCGGCTTTCACCACGGACCGACTGCCCATACCAAAATATATCTGACTTATGCTGCAAGATTATGCAGCCTGTTACAAAATAAGTAAAGGGTCCGATTCTGGCAAGGGCTGAGTACTTTCAGTGTTATATCAAGTGCATCAGGGACTGATCAATTCATAGAATTTAACTGGAGTGAAGATAAGGGGTCTTTTGATTGCTATGCCTTCAAAATCCTTATCCCCAGTGAGCAGGATATCTGATCTGGACAGTACAGCTGATGCAAGTACCGGCAAATCCTTAATGTCCCGGATTGGTGGGTTCAAAGGAGATCCTTCCCACCCAGAGGGTGGGAAGGATAAAAAAGCCGGGAAAATTTTTAGCAGCCATCCAGGGACAGGAGTGCTGCTCCAAAAAGTCAGGGGAAAAACTGCGGCACCTGCTTCTGCCGGGTCAGGGAACAGCAAAAGAGGTGCTGGAAGTCATTAAAGATAAGCTGGATCAGAAAACAGCCAGAATAAAGAAGACTATTGTGGCCATAAGGACCAAAAGCATGGGAGTGCCCAGGGGCTGTCTGTCCAGATTTTCATCATAGTCTCTGGAAGGAAAGCTGAACGTGCGCAGGACCTGAACAGGATGCCTGGACAATTTTCCCACGGAGCGGGCAAAGGCAAAGGCCCTGTGTTCACAAAGATCAAAGAAGCTGTTCACGCTGTCCACCAGAACCAGTCGAAATCCAGGTGCTGCTTTGCGGTAGAACCAGTCCACATCCAGGGATATCTTGTTTTTGGGGGTCAGTTTTTCTCTGACTA
>CAZHCY010000107.1:0-7861 GCA_964531185.1 uncultured Desulfovibrionales bacterium
CATAATCTCTGAAGCCCGGGATATGGTCTGATGGTCTTCTATGGTCACCGGTGGGGAGGACATTAAATGGGAAACCAGAATCTGGGGATTGATCTGGGAATACAGGAGTCCGAACAGTTCGTCCTTAACCTGGGTCAGGGTTTTGTGCTTGATGGTGGCTGAAGCGGCAAAGGCGTGTCCACCTCCGCCCAGGGACTGGCATATCTTGCCTACGTTCACGTCATTGGATCTGCTCCTGGCCACCACATGAACCCGGTCGTACATGTTGCCCAGGGCGAACAGCACCCTTATGTTTTCCATATCCTGCAGTTTGTGCACCAGAAGGGCAAAATCACCAACATACTGATCCAGGGATACTTCAGTCACCACCACTTCAATGCCGTTAATGGTGTGAGTGCCTGCTGATTCCAGCAGGGCATTGAGAATGGAAACCTGTTCTGCGGACAGTTCTCTGGTGATCAAATCAGAAACCATATTCAAGTCCATGCCCTGGGACAAAAGCCAGGAAGCAGACATAAAATCATGGCTGGTGGTGGAGTTGAATGTAAAGCAGCCGGTATCTTCATACACTCCCAGGCCCAGAATGGTGGCTTCATCTTCTGATAGTGATATGTTCTTTTCCATAAGGATTCTGGAAATAATGGCCGTTGTGGAACCCCAGGGCTCGACCCTCTCCACGGAGCCATGCAGATCTTCATCCGAATCAGGATGATGGTCATAGAGATGAATTTCCAGATCTTCTCTGTCCAGCAGGGGATCAATGTGCTTGACTCTGGAGCGCTGCCTGGTGTCCACGACAACCAGAGTTTTTACTGTTTCCGGGGCAATGTCCTTGAATGCCTTGAAATTGTAGAGATAGGTGGCGCTCTGGATGAAAAAATTTTTCAAATTTTTTTCCTGGCTCCCGGGAAAAATCATCACTGCACCAGGATAAAGCTTGGCAGCAGCAATCATGGAAGATAATGCGTCAAAGTCAGCATTGACATGACAGGTAATCAAAGTTGAAGCGCTGGTTAATATTTTCTTCATTGTTCCCGCAGGATGTTTAGTCAGGGTTTATTCTTGTTGATGTAAACACAGACCTGGCAAAAACAAGCTATGAAACAGCCGGTCCCCCCCGGGCGCCGCCTCCGGGCAGGAAGCCGTGCCACATGCAAATGGCTGAACTGCTACAATCCAAACTCCAATTCTGTTCAGGATCTGGGGTGAAAAGCTTCATGGGTTTTTCTCAGGGCATCGGCCTGCACGTGAGTATATATTTCTGTTGCAATTATGTCTGAATGGCCAAGCAGGATCTGCACGGTTCTCAAGTCAGCCCCTCCTTCCAGAAGATGCGTGGCAAAAGAATGCCTGAGGGTATGCGGGGAAATCTCTTTTTTGATGCCCGCCTGAAGGGCGTATTTCTTGATAATTTTCCAGATACCCTGTCTGCTGAGTCCCTTGCCGGAACGGTTAAGGAACAAAAAGTCTGATTGAGGGGAAAATGAGCTGCGCCAGTTGTTCAGGTAGAATTCAAGCCAGTGCATACAGGTGTAATGCAAAGGTACTGATCTTTCCTTGGATCCTTTGCCCCAGACCCGGATAATGCCTGCCTGGGAATCAAAATCCAAAACCTTCAGCAAAGCCGCCTCGGAAACACGCTGACCGGCTGCTTACGAGCCCACCGGCCTGGCCCGGTCTCTGTCTCCCAGTTTGCTGTTTATGTCCGGCTGCTGGATGATTGTTTCTGCTTCATCCACTGAGAGCACCCTGGGAAGCAGCCTGGGCAGTTTAGGGTTTTCAAGGATGCCGGTAGGATCATCCATGATCAGCCCCTTTTCCAGGAGATATGCGTAAAAACCGCGCAGAGCAGCCATGTGTCTGGCCAGGCTCCTGCTTTTCAGTCCTTTTCGGCGCAGAAAAGCCAGATACAAAAATACATGCTGCTCTTTGATTCTTTCCAGATGAAGTTTTTTTTCATTCAGAAAGTTTGAAAAAGACTTGAGATCCTGGGAATAAGACCTGACGCTTGCTTTGGACAGACCCCGGACTATGAGCAGATGCCTTAGATATTCCTGCCTGAGAGCAGAAGCTGATTCAGAGCTATCCAAACAGCACACCTTACTGGGTTGACCAAGGAACAGGGCAGGATCTGGCCTGTTTTCCTGCATATTTTGAATCGGCTGAACAGATACTGCAAATGAAACTTGCTATGGCGGACATAAATGTATATTTTCCAGACGTGACAGCTTGGCCCTTTTTGAAGAAAGCAGGGCACCAAAGCGCTTGTTTTCTGGCTGATGTAAAAACAGACCTGGAAAAACAAGCTCTGGGAGAGCCGGTCCCCCTCCGGGCGCCGCCTCCGGGCAGGAAGTCGTGCCACATGCCAATGGCTGAACTGTTACTACCAGACAAGAATTAAGCCGCATGGAAACTTCAGCAACAGTCAAAACAGAAAAATCCAGTTTACATCCGGTTGATTTCCCGGATTAAATTCCACATTACCTTGAAACATTCCATCCTGATCAGCCTTGGTTCCAATCTGGGAGTATGCAGCAAAAACCTGAAAAATGCAATTGCCCTCATGGACAGCCGCCCGGAACTTCGGGTGGAACGGGCATCAGAAATATATCTGACTGAACCCCAGGACTGCAAAGATCAGCCCTGGTTCTGCAATCAGGTGGCCATGCTGTCCGGCACAGCAGACCTTACCGCCCGCGCTCTTCTGAAAATCCTCAAGGGTATTGAATCTCAACTGGGCAGGGAAAAATGTTCCATTTTCAAGGGACCAAGGATCATTGACCTGGACATCCTGGATTTTGACGGTCAGGTGCATAATGATCAAAAACTTGTTCTTCCTCATCCCGGGATGAAACACAGAGCTTTTGTCCTGGTACCCCTCAGACAAATCCGGCCTGAATACGTCTTCCCTGACGGGGTAACCATAGATGATGCTCTGTCTGCAATAAACTGCAGGGTGAACGGCAATAAAATCTTCCAGAGCTGAGCAATGCGCCTCTCTCAGGAGGCCGCGCAAACCAGAGCAAACAAGGATTGCTGCCATAAAACAGCTCAGATTCAAACCTAAACCAGAACTTTAAGGAAGTCAGATGTTCAAAATTCTTATTCTGATTGCCGTGGGTTTTATTCTTTTTAAGCTTTTGACCAACGACAAAAAAAAGAAAGTCAAGGACATAAGTAAACAGCATGAAAAAATGGCTGCTGACGGCATTATGGTCAAAGATCCCATCTGCGGTACCTATGTTGACAAACAAAGCGACATCAGGGTCAAGCACGACCATCAGGTGCATTGCTTCTGCAGCTATGACTGCCGGGACAAATACCTGAAAAAAATTGAAGCAGAACATAGAGGTAAGCACAGCCATCAGTCCAGGTGATTTTTAATATGTGTAACAGGTTAGCCTTTTTTAAGGAAAGCAGGGCATCCCAGCCCTTTTTTTATTTATGTAAGAAACTTGACAGTCAAAAATTCTCTGTCAACGTCTTGTATTTACTGACAATTTCCGGAATCCTGAATGTCGGCATCATTATCAGCTTCAACAGCCTGATTTCTTTATCTTTACCTTTAACTTTTTACCTTTAAGTTTTAACCCTCAAGTAAGAAACAGACTTGGAAAAACAGGCGCTGGGAGAGCCAGTCCCCATGTCTCATGCAACCGGCTGAAATGTTTCTAATCTATAATATTGGATCTTTAAACAGGAGGTAAAAGGCCCATGAAATTCTTTATTGATACGGCAAATATTGAAGAAATCAAAAAAGCCATGGAGTATGGCATGGTTGATGGAGTGACCACCAATCCGTCTCTTATGGCCAGAGAAAGCAGGGACTGGAGAGAAGTGGCCTCTGAGATATGCGCCATGGTTCAGGGGCCTGTGAGCCTTGAGGTCATTGCCACAAACACGGAAGACATGATCAAGGAAGCCAGAAAACTGGTGGAATTCGGACCCAATGTGGTGGTCAAGATTCCCATGACCATGGACGGGATCAGAGCGGTCAAGACTCTTGCAGACATGGAAATCCAGACCAATGTGACCCTTGTTTTTTCTCCTCTTCAGGCCATGCTGGCGGCCAAGGCCGGAGCCAGCTACGTAAGTCCTTTTGTGGGCCGGCTGGATGATATCGGCCAGAACGGCATGGATGTGGTCAGCAGCATCATTAATATTTATGACAATTACGGATTTGATACGGAAATCATTGTGGCCAGCATCAGACATCCCGGGCATGTTCTGGAATCAGCCATGATGGGTGCGGACATAGCAACCATTCCTTTCAAGGTTATTGAAAAACTGGCCGGCCATCCCTTGACCGATACCGGACTGGACGCCTTTCTCAAGGACTGGGGCAGCAGAATGTGATCCCATGAGGTCTGCCTGCCATACTTAATTATCCCGGCTGTAATCTGCCTGGGATGATTGTTTAAATCCGGCTTTTCCAAGATGGAAAAGCCGGATTTTTTTTGGTCCACAACCCCCCTTTCCGCCCTCTATGTTTGTCTCATAATGTAAATTATGTAAACTTTAATAACCAGAACAGAAGGGGAGAAAAAACATGGATATGCCCGGCTGGTGGTCGTTAAGCCTCTATTGACCTGAACCGGGCATTGGGCTTATTGTCTGTTTCTGACAGACAACAGCAAATCTTCTGGTTAAAACTTTTAAGGCAAAGGTATTGTATGTTCAGACTGCTTCTTTTTACTGCTGCCCTTCTTTTCTGGCCCGGTCAGATTCAGGCCGATACAATGAAAGACCCGGAAGCCTATCACCAGTGGCTCAAGGAATACCATGCCCTGGATGTATATGCCACGAGTCTCAGGGACAGAAGTTCCGGGGCTGAAAGCCTTCTGGAATACGCCCGGGCCATGATTTCGCTGAACAAACCTGAACAAGCCCTGGAAATTTTGGAAAACATGGATAAACAGGATAACCCGAGAATAAGCGGGCTCAAAGAATGGCTGTCTCACAAGGCCCTGAGAATTCTTGAGGACTATGATCTGGCTGTTTTATCCATTATCAGGGCTTCCCGGCATTTGGGCATAAAAGATACTGCGGAAATGATGAAACAGGAACCAGGCCTGGAAAGACTCTGGTCTGATGTCTGGAAAAAATGGTATTTTCAAACTCCCGGGCCGGGTCTTATCAACCAGGGACAGTCCAGGATCATGGACCAGGCTTTGATCCTGGGCAAGGCTGCCTGGCCTGAGCAGTCTCTGTGGTCTGAGGACATAGTCTTTCAGAAGCAGAATACCAAAAAGACGCCTGCAGCTGATGAAATACTCATTGCCAGGAGTCTGGCCCTGTGGAGCATCGGACATTTTGATATGGCGGCCAATGTTTTGTCCAGGAGCACTGATGAGCAGAAAAAAAATTTTTTTCTGGAGCTGGCAAAGCTGTTCAGCCGGTCTGCTGACCATCTGCCCCGGCTGGATCTTGAGAGCCCCAAAAGCAGAGTCTTCTACCAGGTGTTTCAGAAATCTCTTCAGGATTATGCCCTGGAAAATTTCAGGCTCTCATCGCCTCTTAACCCCTCCTGGGATACTTTTCTGGATCAGATTCGGGAGGTCGACGTCCAGAGGGCCATGCAGCTCATTCGCCAGGAGCTTTCATCTGCTCTGCTTTCCCGCGAGATACGCCGGAAACTGCTGGCTTTAAAATTTACCTTTGAACTGCAGGAGGATCCCGGGCAGGCTGCTCAAACCTGGGATTCAGAGCTGTCTGAAACTTCAGATCTGCCTTTTACCCTTTTTCTGTCTGCAGCTTTGATTAAACATGATTTAGATCCCCTGACTTCCCTGCCCTCTTCTGAATTTCCGTTTTTCAAGGAACTGCTCAATTCCGCAGGATTCAATCCTGATCCGGAAAATATGGCCGGCTTCTGGCAGACCGGAGAGATTGAAGAACTTTACGCTGCCTTTCCCCTGGATTATTGCCTGAACTATCTTTACTATAACCAGGATCTTGTCCGGGAGGATACTCTAAATGACAGGTCCGCAGCCAGTCTGGCCTTTTTGTTTCCCTATACCGAAGCCGGCCAGAATGCCTTTCTGGAGCTGGCCAGGCAGGCTTACGCCAAGGGCAACAAAGAACTGGCCTGGAAGTATCTGCAGAATATATCCAGAGAATTTGCTCAAGGTCCCAGACAGATGGATCTTCTGGAAGCCAAGGCAGGAATACTGCTGGACATGGGTCGGGAAGATGAATCTCTGGCTGCCTACAAAACAATCCTTAACCGGGAACCGGACAGACTGACCCATAAAAAGAGGCTTAACCTGGCTTTACTGGCCCAGGAAAACAACAACTGGGACATGGCCGGGCAGATTCTGGAAGACCTGTGGGCGGAAAAAAATCAGCTTGAACCGGAAATGCAGGCTGAAGTTCTTTTCTGGCTTGGCGAAGGAGCCCAGCTGAACAATCAGATTCCCCGGGCCCTGGATTATTATCTGCGTCTGGCCTGGAAATATCCTGAGCAGAATATCTGGGCAGTCACAGCCATGTATAGAGCCGGTCTCATATATGAACAGAAAGGCATGCATAAGCCGGCTGCCAGCCTTTTTCAGTCAGTTGTCAAAAACGCCGACACAAAGAGCCAGAAAGAGGCAGCCAGACAGCGGCTGGATAATAATCAGTCCATGATGGAATCGCGTAAAAATCAACAGCCATACCTGTTTTAAAGCAACCCAGAAAGCGGAGTCTGAACATGAAGTACATAATTTTTGAAGATTTCTCCGGAGAACCCACCCCGGTAATCTTTCCGGAAAGAGTTGCCTTTGAGGAAATGCGCGAACAGATTCCCTATCCCAGGGTTGTTTCAGCAGGAATTCTCCGCCTGCAGGATAATGTCCTGCACTGCTCTGGTGAAGCCAGAGAGCTGGGAAAAGCATCCACAGATCAGGACAGCGCCGTTATTGCCGGGTATCTGAGGGGATCAAAATAATTTTGCCCGGCCATGGATCAGGTCTGCCATAAAAGCAGTCTGTACTTCCCAGAAGCCGTCACCCTGAAAAGTTAAACCAGTGCTTTAAGCTTTTTATCCAGCTCCCCTGCTCTATGCTCCATCTCCCGGGCTGTTATTCCGGGAGGAACCCGGTATGGTTCTCCAAAGATCACCCGGCACCCTGACCACAGCCAGGGCAGAATAAACCTGTCCCAGGAATTGAATTTTATGCCGGTGCGCATCTTGACCCTGACTGGAACAATATACCCTCCTGTTCTTGAAGCCAGATAGATTATTCCCGGCTTGGACTGATGCCTGGGGCCTCTGGGGCCATCCACAGTAAAAACCATCTCATTCCTGGAATCTTTCATCCATCTGGCTGCTTTGATCAGACTGCGCAGCCCGTCTCTGGAACTGGACCCGCGTATAAAGCAAAAACCCATTTTTTTGAGCACCCCCACTGCCAGTTCCCCGTCTCTGCTGCTGCTCACCAGTATGGTCAGCCCCTGATGCCTGTACAGAAAGGCCAGGGGAAAAACTTCAGCATGATAGACTGCATACAAGACAGGGCTGTTTTTGTGCCGTATTTTCAGGGTATTTTTTTCTTCTGAAAAGCTCAGACTGGCTGACCAGGCCCTGACTGATCCACTTAAGACCGAGTAAACCAACTGGTTGTTAAGATTCATTATCCAAACCTGCTGATACAGATTGAGAGTAAATTTCCAAAAAAAAGACAGTCGGGGAGCATCAGGCGTTTCTGACAGCTGGAACGTAACCATTCAGGGGGCGCGGAAACCGGCATGGGGACCGGCTCTCCCAGAGCCTGTTTTTCCAGGTCTTTATTTACCTTGACAGTCAAAAATTCTCTATCAACATCTTGTATTTACTGACAATTTCCGGAATCCTGAATGTCGGCATCATTATCAGCTT
>CAZHCY010000108.1:0-7840 GCA_964531185.1 uncultured Desulfovibrionales bacterium
GGATCGAGGCGGGCCGTTACGGGACCTGCACCGGGCGCTGATGCGCGGGATCGGTTCCACCAATTTCTGCAACCATGATGCTTCCTGTGCCAGAAATGTCCAGCACGCTGCCATGTCTCTTTTTGGCTTCGGCCGCAAGGGAGTTGCCTATGACCTCAAAAACGCCAAACATGTTATTCTGCAGACCAGAAATATTTTTGAGGCCATCAATGTTAAGGAAGTCAACGACTTGCTGGACGCCATGGACAATGGGTGCAAGCTTACGGTCATTGATGTCAGGGCCAATGTTTCAGCCGGCAAGGCTGACCGTTTCCTGATGATCAGGCCGGGCACTGACTATGCTTTTAACCTGGCCGTAATCAATGAAATCATCAACAAGAAGCTCTATAACGCTGATTATGTCAATAAATGGTTTAAGGATTTCGACAAATTAAAACAATTTGTCCAGGATTATACCCCTGAGTGGTCAGAAGGAATAACCGGAATCAAGGCCCAAGATCTGAGAAACTTTGTGAAGGATCTGGCCAAGGCCGCTCCCAGCGTGCTCTGGCATCCGGGATGGATGAACGCCAGGTACACGGATTCCTTTTACGTATCCAGAACCATATACATTATCAACTCCCTGATGGGCGCCATCGGGGCCAAGGGCGGCCTGCCCTTCATGGCCAAGCCCAAGGATTGCGGACAGGCCGGACTGAAAACAGTGGATTCCAAGTATGAAAAGCCCAAAGAAAAAAGGGCTGATGGAGTGGGCTGGAAATACAAATTTTTTGACGCAGGAGTGGGCCTGCTTAATCTGTCCTTCAAAGCCATAGAGACTGAAGATCCTTATCCCATCAAGGCTTACATCTGTTACCGTCATGATCCTCTGATGGCCTTCCCGGATCCTGAGGCCCTGAAGAAAACGTTTGCCAAGCTGGATCTTCTGGTGTCAGTGACTTTTTCCTGGTCGGAAACCGCCTGGAATGCCGATGTAGTTCTGCCTCTTTCCCCCTATCTGGAGCGGGAAAGCATCATTGCCACCAAAAATGCACTCAAGCCGCATTTCTTTGTCCGCAAGAGAGCTCTGGCGCCCAAATTTGAAAACAAGGCAGACTGGGAGATCATCTGCGGTCTGGCCAAGAAGCTGGGGCTGGACGAAATGGTCTTTGATTCCATTGAAGACATCTGGAAGTATCAGCTGGAAGGGACCGGGGTAAGTCTGGAGGATTTCCAGGCCACAGGCATGGTTTCCTTTGCTGATGAGCCAATCTATTTCCCGGAGGAAAAATTCGCCTTTAAAACCAAATCAGGCAAGATTGAGATCATTGCTCCTGAATGGGAAGAGGCCGGGCTGCCTTCCCTGAAACCCTATGAGGACAAGGCCGTACCTGAAGAAGGGGAGTTCAGGATCACCTTTGGCCGCTGCGGTGTGCATACCCAGGGACATACAGTGAACAACCCGGTTCTTTATGAGCAGATGCCCGAGAATGTCCTGTGGATCAATACTGCAAAAGCCAGAGAAATGAACATCAAGAACAATGATCTGGTCCAGGTGTCCAGAAACGGCTATTCAGGCAGAATGAAAGCCTTTGTTACGGATTTTATACACCCTGAGGCTGTGTTCATGGTCCATGGCTTTGGCAGTCAGGTCCCCCCTGAAACCAGGGCCAGGAACAAAGGTGTAGCTGACTACCGGCTGATGAAGGGCGGCATGGATATATGGGATCCGGCCGGAGGAGCTGTGGCCATGCAGGAGCATTTTGTCAAGGTGGAAAAGGTCTGATGATAATCATTGTTTTAGCTGCAGTATAAATCTGCTGCCAAAAGGCCGGCTTTGCCGGCCTTTTTTTTTCAACAGGCCAGAGTATACCGGTCTGATTACAGGCAGAATCCAGCAGGGTATTTGAAATGGGGCTGAAAGTGCCTGAGCTGAGGAGAATGATTAATTAAATGCAAATTCTTTTCTGGCAGGCGCAGGCGGCAGGGATCAGGGTCACCAAGAACAAAGGCTTATGAACCTGGCTGCTCAATTGCTCCACTTTTGGGGGTTTTGCAGCATAAGCCCTAATAGTCGTGTTTCCAGAAGATGCCGATTCCTCCCTCACTTTTTGATTCCACGCTGCTTTCCAGACTTATCTTGGGGCTCAGTTCCATTTCCACTTCCACCTCATCCGACCCTGAGCCTGTTCCTTTTTTTACCTCCACATATACTTTTTCATGGATGTATTTTCCCAGGCCGAACTGAGCGTGCCCCTGATCATCCCGGCTGATGTCTATGTCATCTACTCCCATGAAGTTTCTGACGGAGTCCAGCAGGCCAGGGCCAGAATCACCAGTGGCCAGTTTTCGACCGGCATTGAGAAGGGCTGCAGCCTGAAAAGGAGTCAGGGTGGAGATGTCCCGGCCAAAAAGAATCCTGGCCAGAATTTCATCCTCAGGCATGAGAGGTTCAGAGCTGAGCTGGATTTCCGGATCTGTTGCCGGACCGTGTACTCCCACATTAATGAGCATGTCTTTCTGCTGAAGTGCGGCCCTGATATCCACCACAGGCTCTGGCGGATAGCTGCCGTCCAGAATGATGGCTGAATCAGGGGTGAGATCAAACCTGCGGTCCAGGAGCATGAGGCGCCCCCTTACCACCTGAAGCTGTCCTCTCAGTCTGGGTCTGGAAGCCTGTCCATTGACCTGCAGACCGCCCTGCCATTCAGAATCAAGTCCCCGGCCGCGGACAAAGGCCTGGCCGGGAAAATTCAGCTCCACATCCAGGTGGACCGGATAATTGGTCCGGTGCTGTGTTTTTTGCGGAACAGTCTGTATCTCAGGGCCGTTGATCTCCCTGACCTTGAGATGAACAATTTCAGCTGGAGCATGTTCAGGAAGGGTGCCCTGGACCTCAGCAAATTGAACCTGGCCCTGAATTTCTGCCTGGTCCAGATTCCCCTGCAGCTGGAGTTGGGCCTGGTCCATATCAATGGAAGCCAGTTTATGATTCAGGAGTCTGGTGTTGCGGGCCTTTAGATTCAGCAGCCAGGAAAGGCGGTCTGCCGGGTCAAGACTGATGCGTCCTGATCCACTCATGGCGCCTTCCAGACCGTCGGAAGCCTCTAAGGAGGACAGTTCCAGGCTGTCTCCCCGAGCCCGGGCCAGAAGTTCAAGGGCGGAGATATAAATGCCGGCCTCCACATGTTCATATGTCCCGTTTTCAAGTTGCAGGGTGCCTGTAAGGGCCGGACTGGGCAACTCACCATCAATCCCCAGATCCGCCAGAAGTTCACCGGTCAGACTCTGGTCAGCAGGCATGAAAATCATGGAGATTTTTTTCAGGGGCAGATCAGCCCTGAATCTGCCCTGGACTGGAAGGGGATCCGGCAGATCAAGGTCCCAGGGATTGAGGGACAACCCCAGAGGAAGGGACAGATCCAGAGAAGCCATATCCCGGCTGTCCTCAGTGATCCGGGCTTTCAGGGACAGCTTCTGGTTTTCAAGGCCCAGATGCCCGGACAGGTCAATCCCTGCAGGGCAGTCCAGAGATGCATCAGCCGGGGCCAGGCCGCCGGCCAGAAATGAAGCCTGGATCACTGGCCTGGCGGGAGGACCGCTTAAGTCCAGGTCAAGATCAATCTGCCCCAGTACATGCTCCAGGCCTGGCAAGGGGATATCAGTGGTTCTGAGCCCTTCAAGGTCTAAAGAGGCCTTGACCTCTTCTCTGGTCAGAGTTCCCCGGGCCTTTAGCCCGGCTGAAGCAAAATAAAGGTGCACGGGGTGCAGTAATATTTTTCCTGGAGCATGGTTTAAAACCGCAGGAGAGGTAAGTCTGACGGTCTCCCGGGCCATATTTCCGGCCAAAGAGTTCAGCCTGAGTTCTTTGGAGCTGCCAGAAGCCAGGTATTCTCCATCCAGGTTCAGGTCAAAGGGCAGACCGGCGTGACCGGCAAAGCCTGCTTCAAAGACTGTTTTTCCCGGATTGCCCCTGGCCTGGAGATTCAGCTGGTCTATGACTGCATCAGACAAAGATGTTTTGCTCAGGGACAGGTCCAGGTGAAATTCAGGCTGGTGGAAAATATGGTCAATATGGGTCTGCCCGCGCAGGGAACTGATCCGGATGTTTTTGTGCACAACATCCTGGCCCCTCAGCTGGATATGGGCATTTTGACCCTGCTCATCCGGGCGCAGCTGCAGGCTGGACTGGATATTGCCTGCTACATCCAGGCCAAGAAAACCCCCAAGAGTTTTCAGGTTATGAAGGCTCAGGGATATATCCCCGCCGGCCGGAGAAAAACGGTCATTCAGGTCAAGATAACCGGACAGGTTGAATCCGGGACCGTTGCCCTGCAGGCTGTTCAGGGACAGGATTTTCTGGTGAAGCTTGAATCCGGAGGACAACCGCAGTTTTTGATTTTTCTGTCTGAGCAGAATCCGGATGTCTCCCCGGGGCAGGCCCTGCCTGAAAATGGTCCGCATGTCTGCAGAGACCTGCAGGGGGGCAAGTCCAGCCCACTGCAGATGATGCAGCCTGGTTTTGACAAGGGTTTCCGGCTTCTGAAGGCTTCCCCGGGCAGTGATTTCTGAAACCAGTTCTCCGGAAATATCCAGGCCCGGCTCCTTTTGAAGATAGGCCAGAGAGGGAGCCTGGACCTGGCCTTTGAGGTCCATGCTCTTTTCCCTGAAGTTGAGATCCCCTCCGGCTTGAAAGTCCAGACGGGCGGCATGAAGCCTGGCATGGGAGATGTTCAGGGTCAGGGACTGGTCAAATGAGAGTTTTGCTTCCAGCTGGGGCGAGGAGCCCATGCTGGAAGAAATCAGAGGATCAGGGGACTCGAACTGGTAAAATCTGGATTTGAGACCGGCCTGGTAAGTTCCTTTTTTAATATCCCCCTGCCCCTGGAATTCAAGGTCAAGATTTGAAGACATAAGCTTTGCAATGTTTGTGACAGGTATGAAACTCTGGGCTTGTCTGGCTGACAGTTCAAGGTTTCCGGAAAAGACAAGCTTAGACAGGTTTATCTGTCCTGAACCGGCAGCTTTCAGGCGCGGAGTCTGGATATCCAGGCTGTTCAGACGCAGCAGGTATTCAGAGGTGCAGTCAGCCCTGAAAGAGATTTTTCCCTGGGAAGGAACGGGCTTGTAGTGCCTGAGAGCAAGCCCGCTGAAATTCAATGAACCCTGGACAGAGGCCGGAACAGGCTTCTGGATGCTGGTGTTTATGCCTGCCTGGAATAGAGCCTGATCCCAATTCAGGCCATGACCTTTAATCCGGCCGGTTTCCAGGGTGGTGTCCAGGGAAAGATCATTCACAGTTCCCTGAAATTCAGCCTGGAAATTCAGAGGATCTGGGCTTGAAAATCCGGAATTCATAAACAGAGGATTCATATCCGGCAGATGCAGCTGAACTTCTCCGGACAGATCCGTGGTGCGGGGATTAAAGTCTGCCCGGGCCAAAAGGTCAAGCCTGGGGGAGGTCAGAGCCAGACTGTTTATTTGCAGAAGGGATCCCTTTCCAGGGCCGGCCTCCATGGACAGATCAAACGCCTGGCTGGTCAAATTAAATCCTCCGGCCGGAAGCAGAGCCGGGTCTACATATAAATTGCCGGTGGTCTGAAGCTTATAGGTTTCTGTTTCTTGCAGACCAATGTTCATGGACGCCTTGAGCATATCCCGGCCCTGGATATCAAGGCCGCCCTTCCAGCTGTCCAGGGGGCCGCGTCCCTGCAGATTCAATGAGATGTCCCGGGGCAGGTTCCTGATGCGGGTGATTTTTTTAATGAATCCCTGGTCGTTGAGCATGAGGTTTAAATCCAGCGCTGTGGACTGACTGCTGAATCCGGCATCAAGGCTGAGCATGGTCTCAGGGGAATCCAGGCGCCTGGCCTGTCCTTTCAGAGAGAAGCCCGTGCTGTCAGCAAAAGCCGAAGCCTTGAATCCCAGGTTGATTTCCTGATCCATGACCTCCGGAGCAACCCTGATCCGGTTGATGTACAGGTTTTTAAGATTCAGGGAAGGCAGAGGCCATGACCAGGTCAGATCCTGCAGGTCTTTACGATTTTTTTTATTGCCGGGGAATTTAAAGGCAGGCTCCTGTTTTAGATCAACCAGGTCTGCGCCCAGTTCAGAGATATGGAGTTGATTGGAAAACAATGCAGAAAAAGACCAGTCAAGACTGATGTCTTCGATTTTCAGCCATGGTCCGTGGACATCAGAGATGATGATGCTGCCGATGGTCATGTCAAAGGGTATGGTCCCGCCAAGCCTGCTGATTTGGATACTGAACCTGTCTGTGTCCAGAATTTTGTTAAGGGTGTTTTCCAGGCCGGTTCTGCCCGGCCCGGTCTGGACAAGGATCAGGACAGAGACTGCCAGGACCAGGAGCAGAAGCAGGGCTGAAGCAGTCCATATAAAAATTTTGCGCATGATTTTTTGCATCTCAGTAAAGTATCCGGATTAAAATGCCTGACCCAGGCTGACATATACATGGAAATCGCTGTCTACGCCCTTTCTGGGATTTAAGGGAAATGCTATGTCCACCCTTATGGGGGCAAAATCAGTGAAAAAGCGGTACACCGCGCCCAGGCCCCAGTAGAGCTGTTTGTCAGGTTCAGGATAAGTTTTGTCATATGCCCGGCCGCTGTCCAGGAAGAGCACCAGGCCTGAGCGCCTGCTGACCCTGAATCTCAGTTCATTGGAAATTTCCACCAGAGATAACCCGCCCACAGGCTTGTCATCTTCCAGGGTTCCGGCCTTTTGATAGGCATAACCCCGGATGGAGCCGCCGCCCCCGGCGTAAAATCTTTCATCAGGAGGGATTCTGGACTTGTCATCCGTGGTAATGGTCCCTGCAGCCAGACGGGTGGCCAGGACAATCTTCTTGTCCGGCATCAGTTCCAGGTAGGTGTTCAGTACGGCGTGTGCCTTTGCAAACCTGGTTTGCGGGTCCAGGGTGTCCAGAAAGGGAATAAACTGAATATTATACCTGAATCCGGTGCCAGGATCCAGAATGTCTTTGCGGTCATCATAGCTGAATTCCAGGGGAAAAAAAACAAGAGCCAGATCACTTTCCCGGCCGAATTGTTTTACCCTGGCCAGTCTGTAACCCACTCCCAGGCCGGCGGAAATTGATCTGGAAAGGGTGCGGTCCACCACAGCAGAGGCAAAAACACTTCTTGAATTGAAGCCTTCACTGTATTCATTGAGGTATCCGCCCTGAAGGGTCAGCTTCTGATCGCCCCGGGCAAAAGAGGGAATGATATAAGCAGCCTCCAGGGTTTGGTCCAGCTCAGAGACATCAACCCTGAATTCCAGATTTTCCCCCATGCCTTTGAAATTGCGGTGCACCCAGGAAAACTTGAAATCAAAACCTGTATCAGATTGATATCCCAAGCCAGCTCTTATGGTTCTGGGCTTTCTTTCCGCCACTTTGATGTGCATGGGCAGGCGGGACTGCTCCCGGGTTTGACGGGCATGAGTGACTTCCACCAGAGTAAACAGACCGCTGCTGGTGAGTGTTCTTCGCATATCGTCAATAAGCCGGACATCAAATTCCTGTCCGGTTTTCCAGGGCAGCTGTTCCCTGATATAGCGGGATTTCACCCTGTTCAGGCCGGTGATCTCGGTTTCACCGAACACTGCCCGGGGTCCGGGATCGATATTGTACGTCACTTGTGCCCTGCGGGTCTTGTGATCAATCAATACGGGATCCGGTTCCACCTGAGGGAAGGGAAAGCCCATGGTCCTCAGGCTGCGGACAATGGCTTCTGACCCGTCCAGAACTTTAGCAGAGCGGATTCTGGTATTCTCTGCAATGCCCGGTGCCTGAGGAAGGGGTATGTCCGAAAGATAGCAGTCCCGGGAAGAAACATTTCTC
>CAZHCY010000109.1:0-7788 GCA_964531185.1 uncultured Desulfovibrionales bacterium
AACCGGTGAATACGAAGACCTGATCAAGGCCGGTGTAATCGATCCCAAAAAGGTTACCCGCATTGCCTTGCAGAATGCTGCTTCAGTAGCATCTCTGCTCATGACCACTGAGGCGGCCATTGCGGAAAAACCTGAAGAAAAGAAAGACACACCTCCCATGCCCGGCGGCATGGGCGGGATGGGCGGTATGTACTAATCAAGCCCCACCGCATTTTGAAGAAAAGCCGGACCATTGGTCCGGCTTTTTTTTTCTCTGCTTGAGTTTGCCTGCTTTCTCAGCTAAAAACCGGTTTTTCCTATGCACAGTCAAAAATTCCCCCTCTGTCGGCCTCATGGAGGAGATATCTTTGAAGCAGCCCGCATCTGCGGCTGCTCACCCGAAGAGATCATGGATTTCTCAGCCAGCATCAACCCCTTTGGTCCTCCGGATGATATCCGTATGGTGCTGGCTCAGAGTTTATGGAAAATTTCAAGTTATCCTGATCCAGCCAATACCCGGCTCATTGAATCCGCGTCCAAAAGATTCAGGGTGGATCCGGATATGATCCTGGCCTCCAATGGGGCCACTGAGCTGCTGGATGTGCTTCCGGCGGCCTTCTCCGGGACCAGGGCAGTGATACCCTGTCCTGCTTACCAGGGATATGAGGCAAGTGCCTGGAAAAACAGACTCAAGGTCTGCAGGGTCATGCCTGAAGACCGGAATGCTTCCCTGCTTCCGGATCTGGAGAGGGTCAGCGCAGTCCTTCATGAGCCGGCTCTGGTCTTTCTGGGCAGACCCAATAATCCAACCGCCATGATGCCAGAGGGCAGCCTTTTAAAAAATCTTCTGGCCAGGCATCCAGATTCCATGTTCATAGTGGATGAGTCTTTCCTGGACTTTGTGCCGGAGGAAAGAACCATTTTTTCTCCAGAATATGAAAATCTTGTGGTTATATATTCCATGACCAAGTTTTTTGCCCTGCCCGGACTGCGGCTCGGACTGGGGTTTGCTTCCCGGAAAAACTGCAGACGGATCAGAAATTTTCTTTCCACATGGTCGGTGAATGCCATGGCCCAGGATGCAGGGGTTTTTTGTCTTGAAAATGAAGATTTTTTCCAGACAGCCCAAAAGAAAGTAATCTCGGCCAGGGAAAGGCTGGTTGCCGGCCTCAGGGAGATATCCTGCCTGGATGTGCTGCCCGGTCAGGCCAATTTTGTCCTGTGCCGGATCAATGAATTGGGAACAGGGGCGGCCCAGCTGGCGGAAAACCTTCTGCACCGTTACAGGATCCTGATTCGCCCGGCGGATAATTTTGCAGGCCTTGACCATTCATTTTTCCGGGTGGCTGTGAAAAGGCCGGCTGATAATGATTATCTGGTCAGTGCTCTTAAAGGTTTTTTCTCCGGCAATGGCCGCTCTAAAATTAATCAGAAGGTCCGGCGAACTCCGGCGGTGATGGTTCAGGGCACCTGTTCCGGAGCAGGAAAAAGCCTGATGGTCTCAGCCCTGTGCCGCATCCTGCATCAGGACGGAGTAAGGGTGGCTCCTTTCAAGTCTCAGAACATGTCCCTGAATTCATATGTGACAGCTGATGGCCTGGAAATGGGCCGGGCCCAGGTGGTCCAGGCCAGAGCATGCGGGCTCAGGCCGGATGTGCGCATGAATCCTGTTCTGCTCAAGCCCGGTTCAGATACAGGATCCCAGGTCATTGTTCTGGGCACTCCAGTGGGCAACATGAATGTTGGCGGATACATCAGCTACAAGAAAAAACTCCTGGACCGGATCAGACAGGTATATGATCAACTGGCAGCTGAACACCAGGTCATGGTCCTTGAAGGAGCAGGAAGCCCGGCAGAAATCAATCTTAAAGAGCATGATCTGGTGAACATGAACATGGCCAGGCATGCCCGGGCAGCAGTAATTATTGCCGGAGACATTGACCGGGGAGGTGTTTTCGCCTCCTTTGCCGGAACCATGCAGCTTCTGGAAGCCTGGGAAAGAGATCTGGTCCAGGGACTGCTCATAAACAAATTTCGAGGTGATCAAGGTCTTTTGAAAAGCGCAATAAACTATATTTCTCTGGTCACAGGCAAGGAATTCTGGGGAGTGATCCCCTATGTACACAACCTGGGTTTGCCGGAAGAGGATTCCGTGGCCTTTAAGAATGCCAGAACGGTCAAAAACTCAGAAATGGCTGATCAGGTCAGAATCGGGATCATTGACCTGCCCCATATTTCCAACTTTACTGATTTTGATCCCTTACTGTCAGAGCCGGATGTTTCGGTTACGGTTATACGCAGCCCTGAAGATCTGGATCCCGGGCTGGATGTGCTGATTCTTCCTGGAAGCAAGAATGTGCCGGGAGATTTGAAAGCCCTGCGGGCCGCAGGACTGGACCGGCTGATCAGGAAGTTTGCAGACTGCCCAGGGGCTGAAGTGGTGGGCATCTGCGCCGGGCTGCAGATGCTGGGAAATGAAGTGGCTGATGATTACGGGCTGGAATCCAGCAGCAAAACCACCCCGGGACTTGGGCTTTTACCTCTGGAAACCAGGGTCATGCCCGGGAAGGTGCTGAGCCAGACCCGGGCGGTGTGGAAATGCCCTTCAGGCAGGCAATTTAAAATCAAAGGATATGAAATACATCATGGCCGGACCAGGGTCACCGGACCAGTAAAATATCCCATGGAATCTTCAGAGGGTTCCTTTCTGGGAGCTGCTCATCCTCAACTGGAAATCTGGGGCACTTATCTGCACGGGATTTTTGAGGATGACCTGTTCAGAAGATACTGGCTGGACAGAATCAGAACCAGGAAAGGTCTTCCAGCCCTGGAGTCGGTTCAATTCGTGTATGATATTGACCAGGGCCTGGACAGGCTGGCTGAAGTGGTCAGGGCAAACATCAGTCTGGACAGGGTTTACCAGGCCCTTGGCCTGTAGGCCGGGCATGGTTCTGCCCGGGTTCCGGCTGATAAGCAGCCCTGCAGCGCCCCAATTCAGGCAGGGGGGCAAAACCTGATCCCGGACCACACTCACCGGCAGGGCCAGGGCAGGCGCTTCCAGGAGAAAATAAACCTTCTGTGTAACAGTTCAGCCATTTGCATGAGGCACAACAGCATGGCCAGGCACAGTTCCCGTGCTTTCCTGAAAAAGGCAGTAACAGGTTGGCCCTTTTTATGGAAAGCAAGGCACCCCAGCGCTTGTTTTTTGGTTGATGTAAACACAGACTTGGAAAAACAGGCGCAGGCAGAGCCAGTCCCCCTCCGGGCGCCGCCTCCGGGCAGACGCCGCGCCTCATGCAAATGGCTGAACTGCTGCAAAAGGCCAAACTGTTATCTTTCTGTTAATCATCAGGATAGTTGACCTGCTCCAGACAGAGCCCCAGGGCTGGAGCAGTTGCCGGGACCAGAGAGCGGTCCTTCTTAAGGATCAAATGCTTTACCTCTTCAGGCGCCAGCCTGCCCCTTCCTGCCCAGACCAGTGTGCCGACAATATTTCTGACCATCTGCTTCAGAAAACCGTCAGCCGTGATCCGGATTACTGTTTCCTGGGGATGGAGCCCCTGGCTGAACCAGGCCTGCATGATATTTCTTACGGTGCTGTTCACCAGAGTGCCCGTGTTCATGAAACAGGCAAAATCCCGGCGGCCCGGGATGTACTCCAGGGCGGCCTTCATGGCTTTCATGTCCAGGGTTCCGGTTTTCCAGACATAATTTCTGCGCTGGGGCAGGACATAATTGTTCTCTGTCCACAGGGTATATGAATATGTCTTGTCCAGTGCGCTGAACCTGGCGTGGAAATCTTTTGGCGCGCTCTGAGCCCTGACTATTCTGATGGATGATGGCAGTATGGAATTAAGAGCTTTCTGCCAGGGCAGGCCCAGGGTTTTATCCGGGGCATCAAAATGAGCTGTCTGCCCTGTGGCGTGAACTCCGGCATCGGTCCTTCCGGAACCGTGAACCACTGTTTTCAGGGAGCAGATTTTTTCAATGGCCTCCTCCAGATAGCCCTGAATGGTGGGTTTGCCGGGCTGAACCTGCCATCCGTGGTATCTGGTGCCGTCATAAGCAATGGTGAGCCGGATTCTCACAGGGATCCCACTTCATTCCCTGAGTTATTCTGTTTTGCTGGATTTTGGTGTTGATGATATTCAGGGTTTTCATCTTCTCCCCGGCCCAGGCCGGAGCTGCAAGCTCGCCCGGAGACGGATCCCCTGCCAGCCTGTGAATGATTATGTCCGGTCTGAGTAATTCCAGGGCCTTGATGACCCAGTCTGTGTACTTCTCCCTGGATATGGGAATATATTTTTCTTCCTTCCATAACTTTTCCATTTCCGTACCTTGACATATGTACAGATTGTGGATTTTTATTCCGCTCACAGGCAGTTGGTTCAAGAAGCGGATGGTGTTTAGAAAATCAGTTTCATTTTCCTGGGGAAGTCCGCCAATGACATGGGCGCAGACCAGGATGCCTGCTTCAGCCGCCAGACAACAGGCCAGGGCAAAGTCTTTCGCCCTGTGCCCCCGGTTGATCAGGTCCAGTGTTTTATCTGACGAACTTTGAAGCCCAAGATCCAGCCAGACTTCTGAACAGGGAAAAGAGGCCAGGATTTCAGCTTTTTCCCTGTCCAGGCAATCAGGCCTGGTGCCCACGCACAGAACCTTCAGGTCAGCGAGTCCTTTCAGGTTTTCCAGGATCAGATGCAGTCTGCGCGGGGAGCAGTAGGTATTGCTGAATGACTGCAGATAGGCAGCGAACAGTAGAGGGCCATGTCTGGATGTGAGTTTTTCCCTGGCAGCCAGATATTGTTTTTCCAGGGAGATATTTTCAGCGTGCAGACCGGTTCCTGAGCCCTGCTCATTGCAGAAAATGCATCCATTTTGAGAGATGGTTCCGTCCCGGTTGGGGCAGGTGGTTCCTGCATCCAGGGGGATTTTCCTGATTCTGGTGCCGAATTTATTTTTCCAGTAACCGGCAAGATTGTTATAGGGACGCATAAAAATTGGTGCTCAAAGATGATGTTGCCTGACAGCTGCGATTCTGGTAACTTTAATAAATTAATGTCAAATGAAATTTCAACATTCATAAGAGGAAAATATGCCAAGAGTATTGGACCGGATATTCGGCGCAGTATCCAATGATCTGGCCATTGATCTGGGAACGGCCAACACATGTGTTTATGTCAAGGGCAAGGGGATCGTCCTCAGCGAACCTTCTGTGGTGGCTGTGAAAAAAGATCTGCGCGGCGCCAACAAGGTGCTGGCCGTGGGCAGTGAGGCCAAGAAGATGCTGGGCCGCACTCCGGGCAATATCACTGCCATAAGGCCCATGAAGGATGGAGTGATTGCCGATTTTGAAGTGACTGAAGCCATGCTCAGACATTTTATCACCACGGTGCACAACAGCCGCCGTCTGGTCCGGCCCAGGATCATCATCTGCGTGCCCACAGGGATTACCCAGGTGGAGAAAAGAGCTGTCAAGGAGTCTGCGCAGAGTGCCGGAGCCAGGGAGGTCTATCTTATTGAAGAGCCCATGGCTGCGGCCATAGGAGCCAATCTGCCCATTACCGAGCCTACTTCCAATATGGTGGTGGATATCGGCGGGGGCACCACGGAAGTTGCAGTCATATCCCTGTCCGGAATTGTTTACAGCCGGTCCGTCCGGGTGGGGGGAGACAAGATGGACGATGCCATCAGGCATCATGTCAAGAGAAAATACAACATGCTCATAGGCGAGGGCAGCGCGGAACTGATCAAGACCCAGGTTGCTTCCGCCTACCCCCTGGAAGAAGAGCAGGAGATGGTGGTCAAGGGCAGGGATCTGGTTTCCGGTATTCCCCAGAACATAAGCATCACTTCTGAAGAAGTGCGCAAGGCTATTTCAGAACAGGTGGACAGTATTGTCCAGGCGGTCAGGGTGGCCCTGGAACAGACTCCACCGGAGCTGGCCGCGGATATTGTTGACCGGGGCATAGTTCTGACCGGAGGAGGAGCCCTGCTTAGAGGCCTGGATCAGCTTCTTCGGGACGAGACTTCCCTGCCCATAACAGTGGTGGATGATCCTTTGTCCACTGTGGTTATCGGCTCAGGAAAGGTGCTTGACAACCTTGATGTGCTCAAGGAGGTAACTGTAGATTAGTCTCAATACTGCACCAAGGAAATTAATCGCCCTGTTTTTTGTTTTCGCCGCCGTTTATCTGAGTCTTTATACCTGGAATTACCGATCCCAGGTCCTTGACCGGCTGGCCGAGTATACAGGACTGGAGTTCGTTGGCTGGGTACTTAAGCCGGGAAAGTGGGCTCACTTAAGAATCAGTTCTTTCTGGGATACTTATGTTGACCTGGTGGGTGTTCATAAGGAAAATGAACAACTCCGCAAGGAAGTGGACAGGCTGAAAACCAGGCTGGTTTTCCTCAATGCCCGAAGTGCGTCTGCAGACAGACTCCGCCGTCTGCTGGACTTTACTCCCCAGGAAGGCTGGCAGAGATCCGGGGCCAGGGTTGTGGCCCATGATTATGCTTCTTTTGGTGCGGTGGAATCAATCATAATTGACAAGGGGAAATTTCAGGGATTTAAAACAGATATGCCCGTGGTCACTCCGGAAGGAGTAGTGGGCCGAACATTCAAGACTGGACTGAATTTTTCTTCGGTTCTGATCCTGACGGATCCCAACAGCCGCATTCCGGTGATCAGTTCCATGACCCGGGTCCCGGGCATAATAGCAGGCCAGGGTTGTGGAAAACCTCTTTCAATGCAGTATGTGCATCTCAACTCTCCTCTTCAGGAAGGGGAGATGCTGGTTACCTCCGGCCTGGCCGGCATATATCCCAAGGGCATCCCTGTAGCCGAGGTTACTGATATCCACCGTTCTGAAATATCCCTTTTCCTGATGGTGGAAGCCTTTCCTCTGGTATCAGTTAAATCCAGCGAGGAAGTACTGGTGCTGAAGAAGGATGATACTCTGTCCAGGCAGACATTTCTTGAGGAATAGGGATTGCTGAAACAGATAATTTTCTGGTTTTTTTATACAATCGCTGCGGTCTGGGCTCAATATTTTCTCCCGGCCATGGATTTTTTTGCACCAGGCCTTGTGATCATGCTTCAGACAGGAAAACTGCATTCAGCCATCTGGGCCGGGGGCTGCTGGATGCTTATTCAGGAAGGAACCAGCAGTCTGGTATTCGGGTCCATAATTTTATTTTATGCCGGGCTGGTTCTTTTTTTTTACGTGGGGGGGAGATTTTTTGAGGTCACAAATTTTTTCTTCACCATGTTTTTGTTTGCCTGTCTTTCCTTTTACAAGTCAGGTGTCATTATGATCATGTCCTCCCTGCAGGAGCTTGAAGTTGTTCTGCCTTTTTCCCTGCGGCAGATTCTTCTGCAGGCCGCTGTATATCTTCTGGCCTGGTCAATAACGTTTATTTTCTTCAAAAAGCTTTTTATACATGAGCCTGTTCAAAGGAAGTAGCTTTTCTCATGAAAAGTTCGGTCCATATCTGCTGCTGTTTCTGATTATATCCCTTTTTGGGGTTTTCTCCCTCAGACTCTGGTATCTTCAGATTTACAAAGCTGATTATTTCGCCCTCAAGGCCAGGGAAAATGTGCAGCGCAGGCAGCAGATATACGCACCCAGAGGCCTGTTCCTTGACAGATACGGACAGCTTCTGGCCGTAAACGAACCTTCCTACAGTCTGGCTCTGGTCCGGGAAGACTGTCCGGACATACCTGCTGCACTTGAGCAGATCAGCCAATGGACCGGAAAAGAACTGTCCCTGATCCGTAAGGAGTTTGAAAGGGGGGAGAAAATGGTC
>CAZHCY010000110.1:0-7770 GCA_964531185.1 uncultured Desulfovibrionales bacterium
TCCTGACAATCCACGACGTGAAGCTGGTTATCAGATAGATAAGCTCCAAAGAGGGAATATCCCAGACAGCTGGAAGCCGGTTACCCAAATTGGCCCATGGACGGGGTCATGCTCATGAGCGCCCTGGTCCACATTCTTCATGAGCGTTTTGCGCTGGTCTTTTCCTGCATCTTACCTCTGATCCTGACCACTGATTAATTCTGTTTTATCTTGACAGGTAGTCCTGAGTGTAATACGTTGTCTTGCAAATTATCAGGGCTTTGTTAACAGGAGGGTTTATCATGACCACACTTACTGTTCGCCTGCCGGAGAGCATGAAGAACGAGCTTAATCAGCTCAGTCGTGAACAAAGCAAGGCGGTGAGTGATATTGTCCGGGAATCGCTGAAGCGTTATATTGCTGTAGAAAAATTTCGCATGGTACGCGGAAAGATTTTGCCCTTTGCCGAGGCACAAGGACTGCTGACCGACGAGGATGTATTTAAGGCCCTGTCGTGAAGGTTATTCTTGATGCCAACATCATTATAGCGGCCTCAGCGGCCCGCGGGGTTTGCGAGGCGGTTTTTGAACTCTGCTTAGAGCAGCATGAGCTCATTATCTGCGAAAGTTTGTTGCGGGAAATAGATGTAAAACTTCGACACAAAATCAAGGTTCCTGCTCCTGTTGTTGCCGAGTATCTGCAATTGCTGCGTAGCAATGCAGAAATCCTGATGCCTTTGGCAGTTGACCCGCAAAGCTGCCGCGATCCTGACGACCTGATGATCCTGGGTCTGGTTTCACCGGGAAATGTAGAGGTAGTTGTCACCGACGACAAGGATCTGCTGGTGCTGGGCAGCTACAAAGAAGTACCAATTATCACCCCACGAGAATTCTGGGAGCAGGAAGGGCGCAGCCGTTAGTCAGGTGGCAAGTTGGAGCGAGTCTGGACATAAGTTAAAAAAAGCAATTATAAACCAGTACCAGGGCCAGGAAGATGACAGAAAAATGTGCCCTTGTTTTCATGATCTGGTGGCTATGCCTTCAGAGGCTTTCCAAAGTTTACACTCCAGACTTTTCCTTTTAACCACGCTTACGCGTGACTCGGCACTTGCTATGTGCTTGATTTATGGTGGGTAAGTAACAAAGTAAGTGCCGGGTTCAAGGTTAAGACAAAGAAATCAACGGGTTAATATCGTTTGCTGCAGTCACTTAGCTGGCTTGATATGTTTAATAAAACAAAAATGTTCCAAAAACTACTTTGACTGTCCAGATATAAATTACACCTCAATCCCCACAACACAACCACTCACAGGATAGTGCACATAGCTTACAACCGGCAGTGAGCCAACCTCTTCCAAGCAGTTTTTGTACGCCTCAAGCTGGCCGGTGAAATCCTTAGATTTCTGGCGCAGTTCTCTCTCGCTCCCGGGATAGGCCTTGTGGTCTATGATGACCAGCTTTTGCGGGGTTTCTATCAGGAGGTCAATGAACCCGAAGACCTGGGATTTGTTTGGCAGGCGGTGCATGATCGGCAACTCCCTTTTCCAGTCTGCCTGGGGATAATTGGACTCAATCCATGTGTACAGGGAATCTGCAGACTGGATGAGTTGTTCAGGCTGCAGCCAGGTACTGCATTGCCATCTGCCTAAGATTTCCCTGGCCAGGTTCAGCCGCTGGTTCTGGTTAAAGGCAGGGCGGTCTGCCGCATAAAAGGTGTGCATGGCCTCGCCCAGCAGGTTCAGCTCCGGTTTGCCGGTTAGAGTCAAGCGCTTTCCGATTTTTTCCAGCTTGCCCACTTCACCTTTTCCGGACATTTCTGAAGGGGAAATACTGGCCGGAGGATAGTCCTCAGGCTGAATTTCCGGGTAGTCCTCTCCAGGAATGATGGTTCTCTCTTCCGGTTCTGCAGGTTCCAATAGCCTGGTCTTGATGTCAAAAGCTCTACCAGCCCAAGTGACCTTTTCATCTTCTGGTGCGGACAAAAGCCAGTTGTCCTTTTGATCTGAGAGCATGCCCAGTATGCCTTTTTGAAATTCAGACTTCCTGCCTGCCAGAATTAAACGGTCTCTGGCCCTGGTCCAGCCCACATACAAAAGCCTGAGTTCCTGGCGGTAATGCTGGTGGGCGGCTTCATCCATTGCTTTATGTCCGGTTAATCTGTCATGAAACTGGGAATATTTGGTTCTGAAGTTGTAAGGAGATATCCAGTAGCGCAGTTTGCGCCTGGCAAGAGGGTCCTGGGTGGTAAAGCTTTTCCAGTCATGTTCCACCTGCACTCCCAAGGGGTTCGGATCAAAGGTTTTGCCAAGCTGTGACAGTATGGTCACGGGCCATTCCAGTCCTTTGGAGGAATGCCAGGTGGCCACGGTGACTGCATTTTCACCCCCTGCCGGGTTGCGAACGTCTTCTCCGGCATGATGCAGTTCATGCATATGGGCTATGAATCCTGCCGGAGTACAGCCAATTCCTTCCTGGGCACAGGCGTCTATAAAGCTTTGAGCCCGGGCCTGCAGGGAGTCTAAGTTTGTTTGACGCTCAAAAGAGTCGCCCCATGAAAGACACCACTTTCTGATGTTCAGGGCTTGACAGACCAGGGTCAGGCTTTGCTGCACTCCAGCGGTGGGGTATTTCTTAGAAAGTTCTGTAAGGGCAGCAACTTCGGAAATACCTGCAAAGGCTTTTTCACCTGGATTTTCCAAAAGGGCCTGCAGCCAGTCATCGGGAGTGCTGAAATAGTGAAACATTCTGGCCAGTTCCGCAGCTGCCAGGGAATCCTTGTAATCCACCCATAGCCTGAGCCCGGCCATGACAGCCTTTACTTCCGGGGTATTTAACAGACCGCTGCCTGGAAGTGCAGCCTGGATATTTATGCTTTGCAGGGCATGGGCCACCTGGCTGCATACGTTATTGGTACGGCAAAGAACAGCAATATCACCAGGTCGAACCTGTCTTGGGAGCTTGCTTTGCCTATCCCTGACCCTGGCCTGCTGGTCGTTTAACAGATCTCGCACCCCTTGCGCCAGGGCCATGGCATCCTGCTGCTGATTTTTGGCTGAAAGGATCCACCATTCCACAGCAGGGCCAAGATCAGAATTATCCTTCAGGGCTGGAGTGAGTCGGACTCGTTCTTCCGGTATTCCGTGGTGCTTGAAGGCTGGACAGAAGACGTCAGAGGTCAGTTTTACCAGGCTGGGTCGACTGCGCCATGATTGTTCAAGTGTTTCCACAGTATTGGCTGAACCAGGATTTAACAATTCCTTTAAGCAGGCATCCATAAGCGCCGGGTCCGTGCCTCGAAAACCGTAAATGGACTGTTTTTGATCGCCCACCCATACTGTTTCTTTGCTGAGCTCTGCCAGTTTGAGCAAAATGGCCAGCTGGATGGGACTGGTGTCCTGAAACTCATCTACCAGAAGTAAGTCCAGACCCTCCCTCAGACGCTCCTGGACTTCTGGCTCTCCAAGAAGCTCTAAGGCCATGGTTTCCTGGTCTGCAAAATCCAAAACTCCCAAAAGACGTTTATGTTTCTGGTAGCTGTCAAGAGTACTGATGGCGATTTCAAATACCAGGTCTACGGCTTCGGCCATGTCCTGTTGCAGGTTGGGGTGATGGTGATGCTCTGCAGCAATTGATGTCAGTTTTTCGGTTAAGTGAATGGATTTTTTACCCGTTGTCAGACTGCTCAGCTGACGCCACGTGTCCCAGGAAAGCCTGCGGCCCCGGATAAGATCAATCCTGGCTGAGCTAGCCTTTTGCAATGCATTAGCGGTGGTTTTAGTATTGTCGTGTTCAGTATCCACGGACTGAATAAAATCCTCTAAGGCCTGCAACAGTTCCTGGTCCAGATTTCTGGTTTTCGCCATCTTCTTTCCCAGGAGTGAAACCAGGCTTTTTTTGCTCTGGTTTTTGGATTGCTTAAGTCCATTGCTGTCCAGCCCATTGTACCTGGTCAGGGTTATCAGACGCTCCACCGCCGCTGTCCAGCTCAACCCCCCAAGCAGGGATTCAAGTTCTGCCAGCCTTTGTGCCTGCCGGGCAGTAACTACCTTGGACATGGAACGGCCAAGCTCTCGCGTAGCAGCAGTCTCGTCCAGAACACCGGCCTCAGGAAAAAGGCCTTTTTCAAAGGTGAAATCATTAACCAATCGCCCGCAGATGGCGTTTATTGTCCCCATCCGGGCAGCAGAAAGCTTATGGGCCTCACTGGCCATTCCTTTGGAAATAAGCTTCTGCCTGACTCGTTCCTGTAGCTCTGCAGCTGCCTTGCGGGTAAAAGTGGTGGCCATTACTGCTTCAGGCCGGACCTGTTTGGATAATATTTTTTCCCCAAGCAGCTCTGTCAAACGATAAGTCTTGCCGCTGCCAGCGCTGGCAGTAATAATATGGATACCGGACATTTATTTCTCCCTTGTGGATCTGGGCTAAAAAAGCTTACTTGAATCAAAAGTTAAAGTGAGTTATATTTCTAGAAAAAGAGGTAATCGCTTATGGAAACAACGAAGGTAATCCGGACCGAACATTCTCAGGCTATTGTATTGCCCCAGGAGTACCAATTTGATGCTGACCAGGTTAAAATCAGACGCCAGGACAATACCCTGATCATTGAGCCTTTGCCAGATAACTGGAACTGGCTTGATGAGGTGATTGGTCCATTAGATGCGGATTTTGAACAAGCCGTATCTGAACAACCTGCTGCCCAGGACAGAGCAGAGCTGGATTTTTTTGAATGAAATACCTCTTGGATACAAATACCATTATCGCCTTGTTCAAAGGTAACAAGTTATTTTTGGATCGGCTGCGTTCTCACCAAGTCCGGGATTTTGGGATACCTTCGATTGTGGTCCACGAATTATTTTATGGTGCTTATAAAAGTCAGCGACAGTCAGATAATATCGAACGTGTCGGAAAGCTGCAATTTGAGATTGTTCATTTTACTTTGAATGACGCTCGCTGGGCCGGAGAATTAAGGGCTCAATTAGCACGCAAAGGAATTCCTATTGGGCCATATGATATACTTATAGCTGGTCAAGCAGTATCACGCAACTTGACCTTGATTACGAACAACACTAGAGAATTCCAACGCGTTAAAGAACTTAGAATAGAGGACTGGACAGTTTGAAATATTAAGCAAGCACTTTTTATTCTCTTAAGAGATATCCATTCAATTTTCCCCAAAAGCTTTGCCGCACAAATTGTCCAGACCACAGAAGGCACAAGGAACAAGTTGCAGTCGACCATCAATAAGAGCGCTTTCACCTGGTGGTTCATCTTCATTCCCAGTAGCCCTGATTTCTCCTTTTTCGAGTTCCTTCCAGACAGCATTATATCCATCTATCACAGCCTCCCAGGTGTCTTCCAGGGCAGGGCCGTTTACAGGCATTGAATCTGGAAAGTTATCTGGATAGGCAGTAATGAGCTGTCCTGCCAGGAGCAGAAAATAAGCGGCGGGCGGCATTGATGAATCGCCATCCTGGTATAAAAGCCTGCTGTAGACTGCAAGCTGCACTGATGCCCCGTTTTGAAGCTCTTTTTGTCGAAAGTTCTTGCCCCCTCGCTTAAAATCCACCACCGCCAAAGGAGAATCCAGTACCAGATCAGGCGTGCCATAAAGGGTACAGTCCAGTTTGGTAACAAACTGCTCTAAAGAATCCTCAACGTGTTGAATTTTAAAACCGCCCTGGTCAATTACTTGAAGTACCTGCTCCACAGCATCCCGGGTAGTATTTCGAACCCTGGCCCGGAGATGATCAAAACCCGGCAGAAAGAGCCTGGCCGCAAGGCGGGGGCCCTGCTCGTCAAACATCTGCTCCAGTTCATCAATGGATATATCAGTATCATGCCTGAACTTTTCCAGAAATCTGGACACGATTTCATGCACAAACCAGCCTTCCAGTTCTTCAGGTTCGGAAAGTGCGGCACTCAGGCCGCTGGATATCCGACCCTGATAGTTTATAACCCACTGCAAAGGACATGACAGCAAGCTGGAAAGACTGTTTGCGGATTCATTGGAGAGTTTTAAAATTAAACCCGGTTTGTCAATTTTCCATAAAGGAATGGGTTCAGGCAGGTCCAAAGACTGTCTTACTGTCTTTACTGGTTTGACACGATCGTTGATTTCCCGGCTTTGCAGTCCTGATGCCTGATTATCATCTTTCATCCTGCCTGCAAGTTCGTCCCACAAGGGATGGGGAAATTGTTCTTCCCCGGCAGAACTGCTTTCAGGACAAACCAGAACAAGAGTATTCTCGGCCAGCATAAGGGGGCGCTGCCAGCGCCGGGCATAATGCTCTGCCAGCTTGCCCGGATCAGGCAGGGTTACTCCGGCATTTTTTAGAGCTTTTTTTTCAGCCTGGGAAAAGGGATCAATATAAACTGATTGTACTGAATCCTGGTTGAAAGACCACCAGATCACATGCTTAGCACTACCTGCCAGGCATTCCGGACTGCTTACATGTGCAAGCCCTGCCTGGTCAGGGAAAAGCGGCAATTGAGAGCTTTCCTGGTTCAGATCATAGATCATGCGCTTTATCTGCGGGGCTGTGAAAGACTGCAAGCCTGAGATGTCTATCAGTCGACGGGCATTTTCCAACTGGGCAATGAGGGGCTGCCAGTTCAGATCTTCATTGCCATACTCCATCCTGCCTCTGGCCCAGTCCCGGATGAGATCAATACGGGATATGATTTCGGAAGCCGAATAATCGCCTTTAGAAATTCTGGACTTAAAAACAGCCTCTACCCTGGCCTGGATCCTGCTTCTGCGGTTTGCATCTTCAATACTTTGCAGCCCCTCATTCATCTTTTCCTGCCATGCTTCAGAACCTACTGCCGGATAATTGTGCAGGGCCCTTGCCAGGCGCATGGCAATATTTCTCGGGACAGGACTTACAGGCAGGGTCAAAAGCTCCAATGCCCTTTGAGGGTCCGGCGGGGTCCAGGCCATTTCCAGAACAAGGGGGAGTATTTGCAGCAAGGCGTTGTCATAAACCGGGATGCCGGCTCCAGTAGCAGGCAGACCAAAACGGTGCAGGGCTTCATCCAGCATGCTGTCTGGCCCAATTATGACGGTGTTGTTCAGGTTGTCTAAGCTGGCCAGCCAAGCAGCAGTCTCATGGGCGGCCTGGGTAGCGGTCTGGGGGCGCAACATCTGTAAAGAGCCGTCAAATTGCGGCTCAAACCCGCTCTGTCGGGATGCAGCCAGATCTCCACAGGCCTTGGATGCAGTAATTTCTTTTGTGGTTACAGCAGTCCCGGTTTTTTCCAGAGCAAGTATGACCTGCTGCCAGCAAAGAGGCAATTCATCAGGGAGTTGCAGCATGATCAGGGTGGATATGGTGTTTTCGGCAGAACTAAGCTTGTTCTTTAAAGCCAGGAGCCTGTCTGGAATACCAGGAAGAACATCTTTTGTGACAAATGCCAGTTGGCGCAAGCGGTCGCTGCATTCCTGTCCCTGCCAGCCATGCATGCACAGGTAGTCGCGCCTCTGCAAAAGCCTGGTAGCTGTGCCCAGGGGATCTACATCAGCTGAAGCACTCCAGAATCCCTGTGTGGAGCGGATTTCAGGAACAAGTGAAGCTGACCGCAAAACTGGTGGCGTACCAGACCCACGCAGACCGGTCATGGTCTCAATGGCATTTAAAAGACCCAGCGGGCCAATCCACATTTCGCCAGCGGTGGCCTTTTTGTAAGCTAATGGTCCAGGCCAGTAACCCTTGTCAAATGATGGATCAAAGGTGATTTTAAGCATGGTGAGTGTTACCTTGTATCTTGAAAATCAAAAAATATCTAAAGCTGG
>CAZHCY010000111.1:0-6035 GCA_964531185.1 uncultured Desulfovibrionales bacterium
AGAAATCAGGCTGTTGAAGCTGATAATGATGCCGACATTCAGGATTTCGGAAATTGTCAGTAAATACAAGATGTTGATAGAGAATTTTTGACTGTCAAGTTCTTACATAAATATAAAAAACAGGCGCCGGGGTGCCTGTCCCCTGCTTTCCAAAAAAAAAGCTAAACTGCTACGAAAAATGCATTTTCCTGACCAAATCCAAAAACTGGGAACTGTCCTTGAACAGCGGCAAATGTTTCTGAGTACTGCTGAATCCTGTACAGGAGGCTTGATTGGGCATCTTCTGACCAATCAGCCTGGAAGTTCAGCATGGTATGCCGGAGGAGTGGTTGTTTACAGCAACGCCCTCAAGATGAAACTGCTCCAGGTTGAGGACAGAGTAATCAGAGAATACGGAGCTGTGAGCAGGGAGTGTGTAACTGCCATGGCTGCCGGTATTTCCGAGGTTGCCGGCACTGATGCGGCTCTGGCTGTTTCCGGCATTGCAGGTCCAGGAGGAGGAACACCGGATAAACCACAGGGTACTGTGTTTATGGCCTGGAAACTGCCCCATAAAATATGGGCTGAAAAAAAATTTTTTCAGGGCGACCGGCTCAAGGTCAAGTTTCAAACTGCTGTAAACGCCATTGAGGTCCTGCTCGGCCACCTGACTGCTGGTCATTGAATTTAATTTTCCGTAACAGTCTCAGCCAGTTGCAAGTGGCACGGCTTCCTGCCCGGAGAAATACTGCCCGTAAGGGGGCTGACTCTCCCAGAGCCTGTTTTTCCAAGTCTGTGTTTGCATCAAGCCAAAACAGGCCCAGGGGTGCCTGTCCCCTGCTTTCCTTGAAAAGGGCTAAGCTGTTACAATTTTTCTTGACATGGCTTTTTGCTAATAGTAATCATTCCTATAAAGAGGCTGTGGACAGTCACTGCCTGCTGATGATTATGGTTTTTAAGGCAGGTCTGTTCCATGTGCATAACCACTGAAGATTAACCCTTGTAATTGTTTCAAAGGAGGAATGTATGGCTGAAGAATTGCCTGCCGGTTGTGCCCGTCCCACCGGCGGCCCGGTTGGAGAGGAACCTATGTTGGAAGAAGAACACACCACTAAACCAGAAGCCAGGGAGGAAAGAAAAATGATACAGGTGGGCAGAAAAGCACCGGATTTTACAGCACCAGGATACCAGAACGGCAAGTTTATCAATGTCAATCTTTCAGATTACCTGGGAAAATGGGTTGTGCTTTGCTTTTATCCCGGTGATTTTACCTTTGTCTGAGCTACTGAAATCTCAGCAGTTGCTGTGAAATATCCTGAGTTTCAGAAGCTTGGCGTTGAAGTTCTGTCCATGAGTATAGACAGCATGTTTGTTCACAAAATGTGGGATGATTACGAGATATCCAAAATGGTGGACGGCGGTGTGCCTTTCCCCATGCTTTCCGATGCTGGAGGCAGGGTAGGCATGGCCTATGGTATTTATGACGAAGATGCAGGCGTGGAAACCCGGGGCAGGTTCCTGATTGATCCTGATGGTGTTATTCAGGGATATGAAGTCCTTACTCCTCCAGTGGGCAGGAATGTAAATGAAACCCTGCGTCAGATTCAGGCCTTCCAGCTGATCCGCGATACAAAAGGCGCTGAAGCAACACCTTCCGGATGGAGACCGGGGAAAGTCACCCTGAAGCCTGGACCGGAACTGGTAGGCAATGTCTGGAAGGAATGGAAAACAGATATGGCCTTTGATTAATTTTTGCAGCTGTCCGCTGTCAACAGGTTGCTAAATGCCTGTTCCTGACGGCTTGAATTATGATACAATCCCCTTTACTGTGTGGAATAACCATGAAGTAAGGGGGATTTTTTTTGATAAACTCTGAAGGACTTGAGAGTTAAAAGTTAAAGATAAAGAAATCAGGCTGTTGAAGCTGATAATGATGCGGACATTCAGGATTCCGGCAATTGTCAGTAAATACAAGACGTTGATAGAGAATTTTTGACTGTCAAGTGAAGGACAAATTGAGGGAAAAAATGAAAAAATATGCTTTATTTGTGTTCAACGGTGATCCTGTGTGTTTTATTCATGTTCTGCTCAATGCCCTGGATCTGAATGAAAAAGGACATGGAGCAGGCATTGTGGTGGAGGGTTCCGCCACCGGATTGATACCTGAACTGGCAGAAGAAAACCATCCTTTGCACAAACTCTGGACCAGGGTCAGGGAAAAGGGATTTGTACTGGGTGTCTGCAGGGCCTGTTCCAGGAAAATGGGCACTCTTGAAGATGCGGAAAAGCAGGGTCTGAGCCTGCTGGAGGATATGTCCGGTCATCCTGGTATGGCTGCATATATTGAAAAAGGCTATGAAGTGATTACCTTTTAGGTTATCTGCAGGCTGGCTGCTGATGCCTTTCCGGGCTTGTCAGCAGAGGCATTTTCTGAACTGCTTCTCAGGCAGAGATTACCGGCTGAATGCAAAAATGTCAGGACCTGTTTCAGAACTGATGTGCTGGAACAGGCAGGCTCCAGCAAAGGATACAGAGTTGAAGACCGCCCTTTTTTCAGATGTTCATGGCAATATTGAGGCCTTGAGAAAAGTCCTTGAAGATATGGATGCCAGGAAGATCAAGACCAGATATTTTCTGGGCGATGCCATAAGCTATGGGCCTGATCCTGAGACATGTGTTCAGCTGCTCAAAGATCAAAACATTCCCTGTCTGCTGGGCAATCATGAACTGGCCCTGATCAAGCCCTGGGCCAGGACCTATTTCAACGAGCCCACCAGGCTTCATTTTGAACAGGCCAGAAAGCTGCTCTCCCGGGATTCCGTAGAATTCATCAGGACCTGGCCCAGAAACAGAATTGAACATGACATGATCATGGTTCACGGGTTTCCCCCCAATTCAGTGAGGGGATATCTCTTTGAACTGACCCAGAGCAAGCTGAAATCCATCCTCATGAACATGAACCCCAGGATTGCCTTTGTGGGACATACCCATGAAATCAAACTGATAACCAATACAGGTACAGATATCCTGCAAAAAGAACTTGCTCCAGGCATGCATGCGCTTAAAGGCAGAAGCTTCATAGTCAACATCGGCAGTGTGGGGCAGCCCAGAGACGGGGACAACCGGGCCAAATATATAATTTACGACAATGAAAGCCTTCTCATTGAAGCCAGATTTATTGATTATGACCGGGAAAAAACCATTAATGACATTTTAAAGCTTGGCTTTCCGGAACAATATGCCTGGCGACTGAGGTGAATCTTGCGCAAAATAGGTAAATTCAGCCTGATCAATGTCCTTGGCCGGGGGGGGACTTCCAGGGTTTACAAGGTGTTTGACGCAGAAACCGGGCAGATATCGGCCATGAAGATTTTCAGCCCGGATGAAACCATGCTCGACCTTCTGGGAAGAGAGAGATGTCTGCGCCGTTTTCAGGAGGAAGCAGAACTCATGGCCCATCTGGAGAATGCTCATGTAGCCCGGGTTCATGAAACCGGCGTCCTGGGGGACCGGCCTTATATTCTCCTGGAGTATTTCTGCCTTAATCTGTCTCTTATCCTTGGCGAATCCAGGGAAGTTGAAAAACCATGCCGCCGTCTCTCCCCGCTGAGGGCTGTGGATATCATGTCAGAAATCCTGTCTGCCCTGGATTATCTGCACAGAAGAGGCATAATTCACAGGGATATAAAGCCTGAGAACATCATGCTGGGGCCTAAAGATGCAGTCAGACTGGTGGATTTTGGCCTTTCCAGGATTAAACATGTTCAGGAAAACGTTCCCCGGGGCATGATTATTGGTTCCCCGTATTATGCAGCCCCTGAACAGATCAGCGATCCTGCCCGGGTAGACCAGAGGGCTGATATTTACTCTGCCGGGGCAGTGCTGGGCAGAATGGTTACCGGCCATGTGCCTGAAGTTTCTCAAGGTCTTGAGGTGGATACCGGATTTCTGGGAGAAAAATGGCAACAATTTCTGACCAGAGTCCTGGACCCTGAGCCTGGAAACAGGCCGCACTCAGGCCTGGCAATGCTTGAGGAGCTAAAAAAACTCAAAGAGGACTGGGAAAACAGAAGGCAGCTGGTTTGTTCCCTCAGCCAAAAGCTCAGTCAAGGAGAAAATTCATCAGCAAAGACCAGGCACTGGCCGCTGAAAACCGGAAAAAATGAACCGCCTTTTCCAGCTGTTTTAAATGGTTTGAATCAGCCTAAAGTTTATCATGAAAATTTTTTTGTCCATCTTGATCAGGGCATTAAAGACAGAAATGCAGGACTTGTCTGGGCTGAAAATCTTTCCCCCCAGGGGATTACTTTTGACCAGGCCTGGCAGTATGTTTCGGCTTTGAATCATTTGCCTGAAACAGGCCCTGGTCAATGGCGGCTGCCCACAATTGAAGAATTGAGCACCCTGCTTGATCCCAGAGAAAGCCTGGAAGATTTTTGCGGACAGGACCTGTGGGACCTGGACAAAAACCCCTGGTTATGGAGTTGTGACAGCATGAACAGGGTCAAGGCCTGGATTATGGACATGGAGCAGGGAGCGGCCATGGCGGTGGACCGCCTGTGTTTTTTCCGGGTGCTCCCGGTCATGAGCCTGGAATAGCATCCAAGGCGGGGCCGGCCCGCAACCTGACTTAAGAGTAGCAGTTCAGCCATTTGCATGTGGCACAGGGACCGGCTCTCCCGGCGCTTGTTTTTCCAAGTCTGTGTTTACATAAATAAAAAACAGGCCCTGGGGTGCCTTGCTTTCCTAAGAATAAGGCTAACCTGTTTCCCTGAAGAAAAGAATTTTTTCTGACAGGGTTTGGGCTGTAAGCCGCCAATCCGGTCCTGGCCAAAATCAGCTCATATTTCTGATTATAACCTCTTTGAGCTCCTTCCAGTTCACAGGTTTGGACAGATAATCATCCATGCCCTGTGCCAGAAAGGTTTCCCTGGAGCCGGCCATGGCATCCGCAGTCAGGGCAATGATGGGAAGTTTTTTCTGGCCGGCACTTTTATCCTTCTGCTGTCCTGGCCCGTGCCCGGCATCCTGCTCCCATTTTCTGATCTTTTGTGTTGTTTCCATCCCGTCCATGACAGGCATGTGAATATCCATGAACACAAAATCAAAGGGCTGTCTGCGGATTTCCTCCAGGGCCTGCTCTCCGTTGTCCACCACTGTAACCCTGTGACCGAGTTTCGTAAGGATTCTGCTCAGCACCAGCTGATTGGTGGGGTCGTCTTCAGCCACCAGGATATTCATGTTTTCAGGAAGCCTGTCTTCCGGAATTTCCGGGCCTTTCCAGGAGATATTTTTTTGTTCAGAGGTGATTCCCAGGGGCAAAGACACATAAAAGACAGTTCCCTGGCCGGGTTCACTTTCAATGGATATGGATCCGTGCATCAGTTCCACTAATTTTTTGACTATGGACAGACCGAGCCCTGCCCCCTGATATTTCCTTTTGGTCCCGGCATAGGCCTGGACAAAAGGATTGAACAGATGACTGATGCTTTCATCGTTCATGCCGATGCCGGTATCGCTGACTGTGAACAGGACCCTCATGGTCTGAGGGCTGACCGGCTTGAGTCTGTGAATTTCAAGGCTCACCCGGCCTGAATCTGTAAACTTGACCGCATTGCCCAAGAGGTTAAAGATTATCTGTCTGATCCTGGCTTCATCACCCACAAGCAAATCCGGGATGGATGGGTCCACATGGCAGTCCAGGGTCAGATTTTTCCGGCCGGCCATGATCCTGAACATTTCCACAGCTGTTTTGGCCAGATCCTGAACACTGAACAGATCCTGGCTGATTTCCATCTTTCCGGCTTCCACCTTGGACAGATCCAGTATGTCTGACAGAAGCTCGGTAAGCCTTTCAGCCGAGCTGATGCTCATGTCAATGTATTCTCTTTGCTGTTCATCCAGACCGGTTTCTTTGAGCAAATGCAGCATGCCCATGATACCGTTCATGGGAGTTCTTATCTCATGGCTCATATTGGCCAGAAATTCTGATTTGGTCTGGCTGGCAATTTCAGCCTTTTTCTTGGCTTCAGCCAGTTCGTCCCGGGCGATTTTGC
>CAZHCY010000111.1:6045-7764 GCA_964531185.1 uncultured Desulfovibrionales bacterium
TTAGGTGTGTCCCGGTGTTTGCGTTGCCAGGGAAAGGTCTTTCCCTGGGACTTAAACTGAGGCGAAGCATTGTTCAGATGCCACCTCCCTGCTCCATCTCTGCGTCTGACCCGGTATTCGATGCCGCTTTGGGGTTTACCTGTGGCAAAAAGGTTTTCCAGGGCTGTATAGCCTATCTGGACATCTTCAGGGTGAACCACCTCCTCAAAGGAATGTCCCACAAGTTCCAAGGGCTTAAAACCAAGCAGATGCTCTATGGTAGGGGAGGTGTAAGTGAATATTCCCTGGTGATCCAGAGAAAAAATAATATCATCAGCGCTTTCCACCAGTCCTCTGTATTTTTCTTCGCTCTGGCGCAGGGCCTCTTCAGTCTGCCTGCGGTGTTCTTCAGAAGACAGTGCCGAAGCAATCAGCCCCAGAATATGCAGGTCATCCTGGGTAGGAGTGATTTCAGTGGTGAATACCACACAGATGGAACCCAGAGGGTTGCCGCTGCATTTGACCGGGTGTCCTATATAGGTTTGAAACCCGTATTTCTGGACATTTATGTCAGTATCAGCATAGCTGGTTTCATCTATTTGTTTGATGACACAGGCTTCCCTGCCCCCCCTGTTGATGACGTCGTTGCAGATGTGCCCGGTGGGATTGTCCACTGCATCATAATCTTCTGGTGTATTCCATGTGCCTTCTGAAACCAGCAGGCCGTCGTCTCTGAGCCTGTTATATACGGCGCAGTCGGCATTAAAAAGTTCTCCGGTCAGCCTGGTGAGCTTGTTTACGTTTTCATGATAGTCTGAGCCAAGATCCAGCAGGCATTTGTTCAGCATGTTCATGCGCCAGGCATTAAATTTCAGGGTCTGTTCATGTTTCTTACGTTCAGTGGTGACCTGGAAATAGATGGAGATACCGTTTTCATAGGGCTGGATATTGAAATCATACCAGTTTTCATAGGGATAAAGATCAAGATATATTTCAAACCGGTCAGACTGTCCTGTGTGCTGTACTTTGAAAATTCTTTGGACCAGCTCAGAGCCCTCAAACTGGGGAAAGGCCTCCAGGAGCCTCTGTCCTGCCACTTGAGAGGCTTTGCGGTTCAGTATCTTTTCTGCAGCTGCATTGAAAAAGGTGATATTGGTTTTATTGTCTATGGCAAAAAAACCTTCATTGATGCTGTTCAGAATACTGGAAATTTTCCGGTTGGTTCTGATCAAATCCTGTTCAGCTGCTTTCTGCCGGGAAATATCCTTGAGTCTTTCCACAAAATACACCGGCCTGCCCTGGTCATCAAAAATTCCTTTGGAGTAACAGTCAAACCAGGTGTCAATTTCCTTGAAATAAATCTGTTTCTGGATGCCTTGACCGGTTTCCAGGGCTGTTTTGGTGGGGCAGTTTGCACAGGGGGTTTCCCTGTTCAGAAGCTGGTAGCATTTTCTGCCTATGGCCTGCTCAGGGGATATGTCAAGGAATTCATAGCCTCTGCTGTTATACATGATCACAGTATGATCAGGCTTTTTAATGCTTATGATATCAGGCAGGGAATCAAAACATTGCTTGAGCAGTTCCGGGGATATTTCCCGGTCTGAATCATTCCGGGACTGATTTTCAGGCTTTTTATCAGTGCTTCTGGACAGAGTCATTATCTACTCCGTGATATATTACTTGAAAGTTAAAAGTTAAAGGTAAAAAGTTAAAGGTAAAGATAAAGAAATCAGGCTGTTG
>CAZHCY010000112.1:0-7762 GCA_964531185.1 uncultured Desulfovibrionales bacterium
GGGGAGAGATCCAGGGCTGGTGGAGAGGCAGGGGGCAGCAAACCAGGCTGAGCAAGTTTGACGAGAAGAGTTCCGGACTTCCAGGTTGTGGACTGTTAAATAAGGTCTGTGTCCCTGCCTATGCTTTTCATAACACGGCCAGCAAGAGGTTTGGTCTGTTCAGCTTCATGCAGGGTGTGCTGGGACTATTTTGAGAGGGTTCTGTTCTCTGCTGCCAGGGCATTGGCTCGCTGCTGCAGGGTCTGGACTTTTTTTTCCGCCCGGGCCAGGGCCAGGAAATGTTTTTCAGTAAGCTTTTTCCCGGTTTTGAGCTCCCTTTCATGAGCCACCAGTCTGTCCTTGAGCTCCCTGATAAGCTGCTTTCTTTGAGCGTCTCTGATCTGAGCGCGGTTTCTGCTGTCTTCGGCCAGGGCCAGAAGATCAGTCTGCAGGGGATTGAAGCTGAGCTGGCTGACAATGCGGCTGAAAGAATGGTTGGAGTTTAGGGAGTCATCAAAAAGAATTCCCAGTCCGTTGAATAATGGAACCGTGCGCAGGTTCAGGCACAGACTGGACTGGCTGATGAAATCTTCCACTGCTGTGAGTACCCCGTTCTGGAGGTTGTTTTCATAAATGGCATTGAACAGATGAGGGTTGAGCCCCCCTTCCTGGACAAGATCGCGGGAATCCGGGGAAATGCCCATTTTTTTGAAAGGCTTGCGAAAGGCTTCCGGAATGTTGTCCGGGTCGTAATACAGGTCCCGCCGGGCATAGGGCCAGCACATGTCGTGCAGAAAGATCAAAGGAAAAGCTGAGCCGCAGGCCCGGGCATTTTTTTCAATGAGTTTCAGTTCGTTGTACACGGTATACCAGTTATGGTCCCCGTCTATGAGCACGGCGTGGGGATCCGGTATTTCAGGCAGGGCGTTCAGGCTGAGGGTGGTGTGAAAGCGGGCGGCATCCTGATATGTTTTGCCCCATTCTTCAGGATCAAAGGCCGGGCAGGGATCAATAACGTGGACGGTTCCGCTGTTTTCCCGGCAGTATTCAATGAGATTCAAGGTGTTGTCACCCTGGTCAGCCCCGATTTCAATGATTTTTGCGGCCTTTACCGCCTGAAGGGCCGGCTTGAGAAGAATATTCCAGAATCTGTGCATTTGCTTCAGTCCGTGGTTGATGCGAATGAAATAACCGGGCTGTTCTGCCTGGCCCGGGCCTGGTCTGGATGCTGAAAACATTGATGGAGCCTGCCCAGGGTATGTCCCTTGCGGGCAGGGATTAATCAAGCGTTGGAGCGCCCTGGCAGACAGCCCGGGATTTATTTGCTTTTGGCCTTTAAAAACGCATTGTATTCGTCCAGGACTTTGCCGGCCGGCCCCTCAGAGCGGCTGATCCCTGATTCGATCCATACAGCAGCGTCGCAGAGTTCCTTGATGGTGCCTGCTGAATGAGAGACCAGGACAACGGTTTTGTCTGAACGGATTTTGTCTTTCATTACCTTTGATGATTTCTTCTTGAAAGTTTCATCTCCAACGCCCATGACCTCATCCACCAGCAGAACATCAGGGTCAAGCTGGAAAGCTATGGAAAATCCCAGCCTGGCTTTCATGCCGGATGAATAGGAGCTCACAGGCTGTTCAAAGAAGTCTTCCAGCCCGGAAAAACTTTTGATTTCATCCATGCGGGACAGAATCAGGCCCTTGTCCAGCCCCAGGGTCAGCCCGCTCATAATGGTATTTTCGCGGCCTGTAAGATAGGGGACAAACCCGGCCTGCAATGAAAGCAGGGAAGTGGTGAATCCGTGGTTGACCAGGGTGCCCTGGTCAGGGGCAATAATTCCGGCCAGAAGCCTGAGCAGAGTGGTTTTGCCTGCTCCGTTGCGGCCGATGATCCCCAGGCTCTGCCCTTTGACCAGAGTAAAGGAGACATCTTTCAGGGCCCAGTATTTCTGCTTGCTGAAGTAGCCTTTTCTTTTCTGGAAGAAATAACCCACTTTGTTCAGGCTGATTACCCTTCCTGCATTGCTCATTGGGCCAGCACCTTTGGATAAATCTTGTCAAACCTGAGAATGATTTTCCAGGCCAGAATCAGGACCAGCACTGAATAAAGAGATATGAATCCCAGGGCTTGAAAGTCAGGCGCTTGGGCATGCATAAGCACTTCCCGGTATTCGTTGATGATCCTGGCCATGGGGTTCATGAAGAACAGGGAGTGATAGCGTTCAGGTATTTGCGAAGCATCATAAAACAAGCCGGAAAGAAAGAAAACCATGCGAATGGCGTAGCCCAGAAAAAGTTCAAAGTCAGGGAAAAACGGGGTTATGGCCGCGCAGATCATACCTGTGGCCAGGATCAGAAGGAGCTGGGTGATCATGATGACCGGCAGAAGAAAATAGGCCTGAGAGGCGGTGATGCCCCAGGCGTTGACCAGGACTATGATAATGCTGAAGGCGATGATGAACTTAAAGGTATCAGTGCAGGTGACAATGAGCGGAAATACAGTTTTGGGCAGGTAAACCCTCTGGACAAGGCCTCTGCTGTTCAGGATTGACTTGGCGCAGTGCTGAACAGTGGTGCCGAACCATTTCCAGGTGATGACCCCGATGAGCAGGAAAGGAACAAAGTTTTCCGTGCCCCGTTGAAGCAGAACGCCGAAGACAATAAAAAAAACCGCCATTTCCAGGACAGGTCCCAGGATCCACCAGGCATAACTGATATAATAGCGTCTGGCTTCAGAGCGCAGATCAGCCCATGTTTTGTACAGGATAAAATCTTTGTAGGGGGCCAAAAAGTCCGGGTTTGAAATGCTGGACATGGAGTCTGGATAATTCATGATCAGCTGGAAAGCAATTTTTGAAAATACTCAAGAGTTTCAGCAGCTTCTCTGATGTGCGAGAATTTCTGGACTGTTTCCAGTCCGGCCTGGATCAGAGAGCTTCGAAGCTGCGGATCTTCAAGCAGCCTGACAGCCGAGTCGGCCATGGCCTGGGGATCAGCAGGATTGACCAGTAAACAGTTTTCATTATGCTTAGCGTATTCCTGAACTCCTCCGGCTGAGGTAAGCACGCAGGTACATCCGCAGGCCATGGCTTCCAGAGCGCATCTGCCGAATCCCTGAAACAGGGAAGCGTCCAGGAACACGTCTGATGCTGAATAAACCTCAGCCAGAGTATTCTGGTTGGAAATTATGCCCAGATCAGTGAATTCAAAAGGGATATCCCAGGCTTTCAGATTGCTGTCTCCAAACAGCCTGATTTCCGTCTGAGGGAGTTTTTCCTTGACCAGACGCAGGGACTGGACAAGATGGCTGAAGCCCCTTCTGGGGGTGCGCGGCCTGGCCATGGCCAGAACCGAGAGCTGGTTATTATTTTTTACGGACCTGGGATAGAAAACTCCCAGGTCCATGCCCAGGGAGATTTTCCAGGGATGGACATGATGCTGCTTAACCATGTCCCGAAGCCATTCAGACTTGACAATATGGTGGGGGAGCATGGAGTAGGTGGATTCAACCCTTGCCCGTTCCCTGGTTTTTTCAGGTGGGAAAAACCAGGGCTCATAATCCTGAAGAAAGTATAATCCCACTGAAGAAGGGGTTCTCCGGCAGAGCCGACGCACCCAGTCAGCAGAAGTCCAGAGGGTAGCCGCAAAGATATCTGAATCAGGAAGATTTTTGATGAGCTCCTGAGGATTTTTGTAAATCATGGGAGCAGTATACATCCGGGTCCATTCCGGCAGGACCGGATCCAGATAAAGACCGGCTACGCGGGCGTCTATGCCCAGCCTGATGAGCTGGTTGACTATCTGTATTACGCTCAAAACACCCCCGGCAACCACCATGTTATGCAGGATGTAGGTGACTGAGAATTTGCCGGCTGTTTTACAAAAAGCCAGAGAGTCTTTTTCAACCAGTTCACGCCTGGCTGAGGCAAGTTTCAGAGTGCCTTTGACGGCGTGTTTCAAGGCTGACTGAAATTTTGCCTTTCTGAGGCTGCCCAGGACTTCTCTGCCGGTCTGGACGATAACCGGCTTAAAGTCTGGTTTGAGGACAAAGGGGCGCAGAGCAAGCCTCACGTCCTGGAGAGGATCGGCCTTGAGAAAAGCTTTGAACTGCTTTTTATACTCGCCGGACCAGCGGGAATCGAAAATGGCTCTGTTTTTAAGATAGCGCTCATCTCTGCAGGTAAAACTGGCCCTGCCTTTGTGGTAAACATACACGTCCTTGGCGGCCACTGTGCGCCAGCCGGATGTGGTCAGCCTCATGCAGAGGTCTGATTCTTCACAATAGCCCTTCCCATAGATTTCATCGAAATATCCGGCCTGTTCCAGGGCTTTGCGGCGCAGAAGCATGCAAAATCCCACACCCGTGACAATATCGGCGAATTTGCCAGAGAATTTCTGCTGCAGGAATTCATTAACGTCATTGAAATTCATGCCGCCGGGAATGGGGATGCTGATCTGAGAAGCCCGGTTGGTCAGAGGATTGACCGAAGCAATCTCTGGAGCCTGTTCAGCGCAGTTGATGAGCCTGTCAAGCCACTGGTCGGCAACAACCACATCGGAATTTACAATGACCGCGTATGGGGCCGAGCTGTTGCTGAAACCCATATTGCATGACCTGACAAAGCCGAGATTCTCTGTGTTGTGCAGCACTTCTGCCCGGGGATTTTCAGCGCAGAAGCAGTTGAGGAAATCTGTGGTGTGCTCATCGCTGTTGTCGTTGATTATCAGCAGCCTGTACAAAGAAGGCGAAGTCTTCTGAATTATGGAAGAAAGACATTCCCGGACATAGCTCAGGCTGTTGTAAACCGGGACTATTATGTCGCAGACTGGCATACTCAATGGATTAATTCTTTCCTGAAATCTTAAGGTTCAGGTAAAAGTCAGAAATATTTGTTTTATGGCAACATTTCAGTCGTTCATGGAAAGTAACCATTCAGGGAGTTGCCCGGCTTGGGGACAGTCCCCGCCATATACACCTCAAAGAAAGAGAAACCAATTGGGGGCATAAAAGCCATACTTATATCAAAATCTTTACCCAGCGAGGGACAGTCCCCAAGCCGGATCAGACCGTAAACCGTCATCCCCTGAATGCTTACCATGGAAAAGCAGGGTGATAGTTCAGGGATATTTTCTGAATAAAAAATTCAAATAAGCTCTCATCAGAGGGGACAGGAGATAACTTTTACCCCGGATGATGGCAATAAATATTTTGCCGGCCAGGCGCAGGAACATGGCTGGAAGGAGCAGATAAGGGTGATGGCGGGCAGTGTAAATTAAAGTGCTCAGGTTTTCATGGTAGGCCAAAAGTACCTCTCTGGTTCTGGCAACCTGGTGAACACGGGAAAGGCTGCTTCCCTGCTTATGTTCAATAATGCTGCCGCGGCACCAGCAAAGTGTAAAACCTGCTTTCATGGCCCTGCCGCAGAAGTCGAGTTCTTCATAAAATAGAAAATAATCAGTGCAGAGCAATCCGATCTTTTCAAATATCTGCCTGGGAATAAACATGGAGGCCCCGTAAATATAAGCCAAGCCAGGCTCAGGGGCGGCTTGAATGCGGGAGATTGACTGACCCTTCATGGCGGGAGTGAATACAGTGGTCAGGGGGTTGTAAAAACATCCGCCCGCGCATTGAATTGTCTGCGAAGAACCGGGTTCTAATACAGTGCTCCCCCATACCGCGTAAGCGGGATGATCTTCAGCACATTTTTTAAGGGCCTGAAAAGTATTTTCATGAACAATTGTGTCGTTATTGAGCAGCCAGATATAATCGTAGCCCTTCTGAAGAGCAGATAATATTCCAGGATTGTTCCCGGCAGCAAAGCCTTTATTGGAATCATTGACTATAACAGTCAAATGTGGAGAAGAACTGGAAGTCTGAATAAATTTGCTGTTTTTTTTAATAAAACTGTAATTATATTTATTTTGGAGTTGTTTAATTATGATGCTGACTGAATCATCAGTGGACGCATTGTCACAGATCACGATGCCTTCAGGCAGGGGCTTCTGCTTGAACAGTGAATCCAGGCAGTCCAGTGTGTCCTGGCGTCCATTCCAGTTAAGCAGCACTACGCAGGTTGATTTTGTATTTCCAGCCATATGGCCTGTTTACATATTGCGTTTAACTGGAAATGTAAACTTTTTACATTTTAGGGCCTGACGTGCACTGTAAAGTTTTTCAGGAAGCTGGCAGTGTTGAACTTTTCTGCTCTGCGGTGGCAGGCAGCTCGCATGCTAAGGGCTGTCTCAGGAGTGCAGAGGCGAACCGCGGCAGCGATATCTTCGGGGTCTGCGGCCGGGGGAATGAGCAGGCCTGTCTGTTCATGAATGACTGTTTCCAGCAGACCGCCCTGGGCCACGCCTATGACCGGCTTGCCCGCGGACATGGATTCCAGGGGACTTATGCCGAAGTCTTCGTTGTCCGGGACATATACGGTTGCCAGGCAATTGCCTGTCAGGTTCTTCATGGCCCTGTTGCTGACCCGGCCAAGCACCTTGATGTTGGGACGGCCGGCAGCCATGCTCATGATTTTTTCCAGTTCCGGTCCGCTGGAAACCACCACCAGTTTTTTTTCCGGCATGGCCTTAAAGGCCTGCACAATATTTCTGACCCTTTTCAAATGATCCAGCCTGGCTGGAGACAAAAAATAATCTTTCTGCCCTATCCATTTGAATTCGTGGATATCCACAGGAGGATGGACCACCTGGGCCTCTGCTTTCAGATATTTTCTGATTCTTTGTCTGACATTTTCTGAATTGGCCACTATTGCGTCCATACTTTTCACAGCAATCAGGTACATGGCCTGAAAATGTTTCAGGTAGAGCCGCATGAACGGGCGAAGAAAATAAGGACAGTTTTCAATGAATGCCTGTTTCTGATCAAAAAGAAATCTGGGCGGAGTGTGGCAGTAGTAAATTTTGCGCGCTTCAGGACAGTTGACCGCAGCCAGAGGGGAGTATGAACCGCTGAAGATGACTGTTTGGTGGTTTTTTAAAAAAGAGGTCCTGGTTCTGAAGGCATTGATGATACTGAGCTGTTTAAAGGGAAAGGGCTTTGCCGGACCATGAATAAGGGGAAAATGGCGAGGCAGGCTGTCTTTTTGTGCAAAGTAGGGGTGATTTTCTGCCTTGAATCCATAGCAGAGTTCCAGGCCCAGGCCCCTGGCCAGAGTCAGGGCCAGCTTTCCGCCGCCGTCAGGGCCTTGAAAATAATCATGCAGAATAATGGACATGCCTTTATCATGCCTGGGCGGCAATGTTTGTCAATACCTGACTGTTTACAATCCGCGTTTGACGTGAATTGTAAAGCAGTCGTAAGCATTCAGGGGATGACGGTTTACGGTCTGATCCGGCTTGGGGACAGTCCCCAAGCCGGGCAACCCCCTGAATGGTTACAAGCAGTCAATGCCCTGAATCAAGAAGCCTGAAAGCCTTATTCAATAGCTGGCGGTATTTTTCCAGACGACGCACTTCAGCTCGGGCGGCAAAGCCCAGGATATCCTGAAGCTCCTGGTTCATGCTCGGGTAAAGCAGGGTCAGGGAAGTCAGACGGTCTTCCTGGCCTTGAAGAAAACCAGAGGTCCACATCATAATTTGACACATTTTTTGTCCAGCAAAAGAAGAAGCCTGAGAATGACAATTCCCATACCCTGATTTTTACATCCTTTCCCGCACGGCCCGGTCCAGGTTGAGCAGGATGGGCTCCAGCAGATAAGCCATAAAGGTCCTTTCCTCAGTGGTGATAAAGGCGGTGGCGGGCATTCCCGGTGAAATATAGGCCCCGGCCT
>CAZHCY010000113.1:0-7718 GCA_964531185.1 uncultured Desulfovibrionales bacterium
GACCTTTATCAACAAGCTGGACCGGGACGGCCGGGATCCTTTTGAGCTTCTGGACGACATTGAGCAGACTCTGGGGATTCAGGCTGCTCCTTTGACCTGGCCCATAGGCATGGGCAAGCTTTTTCAGGGAGTGTATCATCTGGATGAGGGCATGGTCAGGTTTTTCAGACAGAATGATTCCAAGGGCCGCAAGCCCGGGGAGGCTGTGGTTATAAGAGATCTGGACAGTCCGGAGCTGGAGGAGCTCATTGGTCCGGCAGCAGCTGATGAACTGCGCCAGAACGTGGAGCTGATCCAGGGGGCGGGCTATCCCTTTGACCGGAAGGCCTGCCTGGAAGGCCGCCAGACTCCGGTCTTTTTCGGCAGTGCAGTGAATAATTTCGGGGTTCAGGAACTTCTGGACACCTTTGTTCGTCTGGCTCCTGCTCCTTTGCCCAGGCAGGCTGAAACCAGGATGGTGTCTCCTTTGGAGTCGGATTTTTCCGGAGTGGTCTTTAAGATCCAGGCCAATATGGATCCTGCCCACCGGGACAGGGTGGCTTTTTTGCGGGTCTGTTCGGGCCGGTTCACCAAAGGCATGAAGGTCAGGCATCACCGGCTGGGCAAAGATATGCAGATTTCCAACGCCATTATTTTCATGGCCCAGGACCGGGAAGGGGTGGAAGAAGCCTGGCCCGGAGACATCATCGGCATTCACAACCATGGGACCATCAAGATCGGAGATACCTTGAGCACCAGGGAAGAGCTCAAATTCACCGGCATTCCCAATTTTGCCCCGGAATTCTTCCGCAGGGTTATTCTGAAAAACCCCCTGAAATCCAAGCAGCTGGAAAAGGGTCTCAGGCAGCTGACAGAGGAAGGAGCTATTCAGCTGTTCAAGCCGCTGTCCGGCAATGACTATATCCTGGGGGCGGTGGGCAGTCTGCAGTTTGATGTTACAGCGGCCAGGCTGGCTTCAGAGTATGGAGTGGAAGCAGCTTATGAACCCCTGGAATACAGCGCTGTGCGCTGGATCAACTCCAGGGACAAAAAAGCCCTGCAGAAATTCAGAGAGAGATATTTTTCTTCACTGGTCAGGGATATCCAGGATCATCCAGCCATGCTTTTTGCCAGTAAATGGCGAATGGAAAGGGCCAGAGAGGAGTGGCCGGAAATTGATTTCATGGAAGTCAGGGAACATTAATGACTTAACAGCCCAAACCCTGTCCCAAAAAACAAGAAATTTAGACAGGGCTGACAGAATGGACAGGATAAATAAACGCATGCCGGGCTGAAGCCCGGCATATGCAGAGACCATTGCCAAAGGCCAAGAATAACCTTTTGGACCGGCTTCGACCCGGGACAAACTTTTTTCTCCTAAGGAGGACATCCATGCCGGGCATAATCAGAGCCATTTCCAGCCAGTCCCTGGCTGGTGCCTGCCTGTTGATTCTTATATGTTTTCCTCTGGCTTCAGCAGCTGCGGAGCATAAGCAGATCCAGGCCGGGGTGCAGTCTGAGAGTTCACTGTCCACTAAACTGACTCCCCAGGACCTCTGGAAGTTCGGCCGGATTTCCGGGCTGCAGGTTTCTCCTGTGGACAACCGGTTTCTTTTTCTGGTCAGGGAATATGATCTGGATAAAAACAGGGGCACCCAGTACATCCATGCAGCTGATTCAGCAGAAGGACCGGCCCGCAGGATTTCTCCCAGGCAGGGCAGGGATTCTCATGCCCGCTTCAGGCCGGACGGCAGAAAAATCGGATTTATCCATGACGGCCAGCTCTGGGAGATGGATCCGGACGGCACCAGCCGCAGACGCATTTCAGACATCCCTGAGGGAATAACCAGCTTTGCCTATTCGCCTGATCAGCAGAAAATTCTTTTTACCAGCCCGGTGCCTGCAGACCAGCCCGGAAAAAAGCTCTTCAAAGGGCTGGACAGGGCTGAAGCTGTGCTGGCTGATGAGCTCATGTACCGGCACTGGGATGAATGGATCTCATCCTTCAGCCGTATTTTCACTGCAGACTATTCAGACCAGGGGCTGGGCAGGCCCAGGGATATTATGTCCGGGCCGGGGCTGGAATCTCCCCCGCGTCCTTTTGGAGACACCAGTCAGATAGCCTGGAGCCCGGATTCCAGGTATATTGCCTATGCAGCCAGGCGGACCAGCGGCAGGGAATACGCCCTGGGCACTGATTCGCGGATAATGCTTTATGACCTGGAAACCGGCCGGACCACCAGGCTGGACACCAGCCCTGGATACGACGCCAGTCCGGCTTTTTCTCCTGATGGAAGGTCCCTGGCCTGGCTGAGCATGGCAACGCCTGGATATGAAGCAGATAAAAACAGGATTCTGGTCATGGATCTCAAGTCCGGGGAAACAGTTGATCTGACCAGGGATTTTGAGTGGTCAGCAGTTGAATTTGCCTGGTCCAGGGACAGAGAGCATATTTATTTTACCGCCCTGATCCGGGGCTCCCAAGTACTGCACAGGCTGAACAGGGCATCGGGCAGGATTGAAAACATCACCGGCCAGGGGTGGATCTACTCCAGTCCGGTTCCAGCCGGGGACAGGGTTCTGGCCCTGAGGTCCAACATGTCCAGCCCCAGGCAGGTTGTGGCCCTGGATCCGGACACCGGCCGGGCAGAGCCTGTATCCAGGGTCAATGCTGATCTTTTGAGCAGGTTCAGGATGGGGGAAGTCAGGAAGATGCAGGTTAAAACCGTGGATGACCAGGAGATGACCGTGTTCATGGTCCTGCCGCCTGGTTTTGATCCTGACCGCAAGTATCCGGCTGTGCTTTACTGTCAGGGCGGGCCGGAGCAGAACACAGGGCCTTACTGGTCATACCGCTGGAATTTTCAGACCCTGGCTGCGGCCGGTTATGTGCTTGTTGTCCCGGCCCGCAGGGGAGTACCCGGTTTTGGCCGGCAATGGCGGGAAGGCGTGCTGCAGGACTGGGGCGGCCTGCCCATGCAGGACCTGTTAATGGCCATTGATGAGGCAGCGCAGCTGCCCTGGGTGGATGAAGACAGACTGGCTGCTGTGGGTCCCAGTTACGGCGGTTTTTCCATTTACTGGCTGGCCGGTCATCATCAGGGCCGGTTCAAGGCCCTGGTGGCCCATGACGGGATTTTTCACCTGCAAAGCATGTATGCGGCCACTGATGAAACTTTTTTTATGAATCATGAACTGGGCGGCCCATTCTGGGACAAGGACCAGGCCAGCATCCAGCAGGCCTATGCTGATTCGCCTCACAATTTTGTCCAGAACTGGGATACCCCCCTTCTGGTGATACACGGGGGCCGGGATTACCGGGTGCCTGAATCCCAGGGCCTGGCAGCCTTCAACGCTGCCAGGCTCAGGGGGATACCGGCCAGGCTGCTATATTTCCCAGAGGAAAACCATCTGGTTTTGAGTCCCCAGAACAGCGTGCTGTGGTACAGGACGGTTCTGGACTGGCTGGACAGATGGACCGGGGCGGACAAGGACTAAAACCGGCCCATGAGGATTTCTCCAGCTATGCTTTTTCACTCTTCAGCTCAGGAGACTGGTATATGCAGACGGATGACCGATTATTTCAGGACACTGTTGAAGCGGTGCGCAGCGCGGGTGAACTTGTCTGCTCAGCCTGGGACAAGCCCAGGAACATCCGCTATAAAGGGCCCATTGATCTGGTCACGGATACGGATGTGGCTGTGGAGGAGGAACTGAAAAACACCCTGGGCAGGCTTCTGCCTGAAGCTGATTTTCTGGCTGAGGAATCAGCCGGAGACAAGGTTCTGGGTCAGGGGCCCACCTGGATCATTGACCCTTTGGACGGGACCACCAATTTTGCGCACAAAATTCCTTTTGTGGCGGTTTCCGTGGGGCTCTGGACTGATGATCAGGTGGTGATGGGGATTGTTTATCTGCCCATTATGCAGGAGATGTTTGCCGCCTTCCAAGGCAGAGGAGCCTTCTGCAACAACCGGGAAATCAGAGTGTCCGGCACGGATTCCCTGAAGCCGGCCCTGGTGGCCACTGGTTTCCCCTATGCCCTGCTCCAGGAACTGGACAGCATCATGGTTTATATGCGCAAGGTGCTGGCCAGCACCAGAGGGGTGCGCAGGTGCGGTTCAGCAGCCACGGATCTGGCCTATACCGCTGCCGGGCGCTTAGACGGATTTTATGAACTGGGGCTCAAGCCCTGGGATACTGCGGCCGGGGTATGCCTGATCCAGGAAGCCGGAGGAAAAGTAAGTACCTTTGACGGCAGCCCTTTCAGGCCGGGCATGCGGGAAATCCTGGGCACCAATGCCCTGATTCATGAACAGATGACTTCCCTTCTGACAGGGTAAAAGGCAGAAAACACTGCCTGCCCGCCGAAAACGCCATCTGAAACATAGACTTTTCCGCCCGGAAGCTGACTTTGTAACGGTTACGACTCAAGCAACAGGTTTTTGCTGAACCATTTCCTGCGGGCTTTTGCCGGCTTTAGAGTTAAAAGTTAAGGGTAAAGATAAAGAAATCAGGCTGTTGAAGCTGATAATGATGCGGACATTCAGGATTCTGGAAATTGTCAGTAAATACAAGACGTTGATAGAGAATTTTTGACTGTCAAGTTGCCAGGAAAATCATATAATTTACAAAAGGGTAATGCTTTCACTGTAACGGGACTGAAGACATAACCAGGAAAGCCCGCCGGGGTTTATCCGCAGTCCGCATCAGGACAACATGGAAGAACAGTTCAGGTTCTTCCGGAATCCCTTATTTTAAACAGCGTGCCTGAAGCTGTCCAGGCTGGGCTTAATTTTTTTGTTACAGTTTTGTAAAACCGGTCTGATTCTTTTGCTTTTTTATGGATTTAGTGTAGACAGTTATCTGCACAGGCTTTTTTTCAGTACTTCCATCCAAGTCAATACCGGAGTTCTGTATGAAAATTACCAGGTTAAGCACCCAGCTGACCGTTGTTGTCGTTGTTTCGGTCGTTTTATCCATTGGAGCGCTGATATTTTATGTCAACCGCTCCACCTATGACATGGCTTTCACCCTGCAGACCAGGACCATGCACAATGTTTCTCAGACTACATCCCGGGTGCTGGAGAACTACATTCACAATCTGGTGTCTCTGGCCTCTTCCCTGGCTGAACAGGAGGCCTTTCAAAGCGCTTTGCAGTCTGATTATTTTCAGGAAGACGCTGAAAAAATCATTTCCAACTTCATGACCGGATACCAGGATATCTGGTCTGTGGCCCTGTTTGACAGGGAGGGCCGGATTAAGGCCGGATTTACTGCCCAGGATCAGGATCTGGCTGGTCGGTCCCTGGACCGGCCAGGGATGCTGGAAGAGCTGCTGGACACAGAAGAAGTCATTGTTGAAGATCAGATACGGACCATTATGGATGGTTCCGAGCCGACCATGACCGCATCTGCAGTAGTCCGGGATCTGAGCGGGGAGGCGGCTGGAGGGATTATTATATCCACCCGCTGGGAAAATTTTACAGCCAGGTTTATTGACCCCATATCCATCGGCAGTACCGGATTCGCAGCTGTGCTGGATGCCAGGGGCGTATTGGCGGCCCATGGGCGGGATCCAGAGCAGATGCTCGCCCCGGCCCGGGAAGCCGGGCTGGCAGACGCCCTGGACGCCAGGCAGGATCTGGTAAGCTATCAGCATCAGGGCAAATCCATGCTTATGGCAGTGACCACCATGCCCTTGAACGGATGGAAGGTCTGCACCATCATTGAAAAGGCTGAACTCAATGCCGTGCCCAACCGGCAGCGCTTAATTCTTCTGGCCAGCGGCCTGCTGATGGCCGGGATTCTGGTGGGGATCATGGTCTTTATGATCCGTCGCTATGTTTCCCAGCCTTTGACGTCCATAAAAAGCTATACCAATAAAATTTCCCGCGGCGAGCTGGGGGTCTCTCTGGGTGGAAATTTCCGTTTTGAACTGGCTGAACTGGCTGGGAACATCAGCTCCATGGTCCAGAATCTCAAAGATAAACTGGGCTTTTCCCAAGGGGTCCTGCAAAGCATTTCCTCCAACTTTCCTTTTCTGATTCTTGATGCCCAGTCGCGCATCACACATACCAATGAGCTTTTGCTGAATATCCTGGCCAGACAAGGCAGGCCGGAAGATTATCTTAATCAGGATGTTGGAGAGTTTTTCCACGGCCGAAAAGGGGCCAAGACCCGTTCCACTCAGGCCCTGGCTGAAAAGCGATGCGTCCAGGGGGAAATGGAGGTAGATGTTCAGGGCCGGAAAGTCATTCTAAGCGTTAATGCCAATCCAATTTATGACTGGGACGGCAACCTTACAGGCGCTCTGACCATTTATTTTGATCTGACCACCATCAAAGAGCAGGAAGCTGAAATCCGGGACAAGAATATGAAGATCCAGCATGCTGCCGCGCATGTGCGGGAGATTTCCCAGGAGGTTTCCTCCTCTGCTGACCGGATCAACCAGCAGGTTCACTTGGCCAGCCAGGGGGCAAGGCAGCAGGAGCAGCGCTCTTCTGAAACCGCCGCAGCCATGGAGGAAATGAACGCATCCATTCAGGAAATTGCATCCAATGCCGGACAGGCGGCCAAGCACTCAGATGAGGCCAAGAATCAGGTCATGGAGGGCCGGGGGCTGGTAAATCAGGTGGCTGAATCCATCACCCAGGTCCAGGAACAGGCTGAAACCCTGCAGTCCAACATGAATGAACTGGGTGAAAGGGCTCAGAATATCGGCCGGGTGATCACGGTCATTGAAGATATTGCTGATCAGACCAATCTGCTTGCTTTAAACGCTGCCATTGAGGCGGCCCGGGCTGGTGAGGCCGGGCGGGGGTTTGCCGTGGTGGCTGACGAGGTGCGCAAGCTGGCGGAAAAGACCATGGCCGCCACCAAAGAGGTGTCTGGATCCGTGACATTGATCCAGGAAGGGACCCGGAAAAGCATGGATGCCACCAGGTCGGCCATGGAATACATTACTTCGTCGGCTTCCCTGGCCAACCGTTCGGATGATGCCCTGCAGGGGATTGCGGATCTGGTGGAAGGAAACGCCATTCAGGTGGCATCCATGGCTACGGCCAGCAACCAGCAGTCTACAGCCAGTGATGAGGTCAGCCAGGCTGTATCAGACATCAGCCGGATTTCCACTGAAACCGCTGAAGGGATGGCCCAGGCCGAAGCTGAACTGTCCGGGCTGGTGGAACAGATCACCCGCCTGCGGAATCTGATTGAAAAAATGCAGGTTTCCGGCTGATACCCATGAAAAATGCCCTGGCCAGACAAATAATGCCGGGAATGAATTGCAATGCAGGGTTTTTTGGACTCCGGGAATCAAAAGGCATGTTTCATGGTTCTGATAAAACAGCAAGAGGCCGGGATAAAGGGTTTTGCAGTTTTTTGCTTTGATTTTTGGCAAAAGTTTAGCTCTTTTTAAGGAAACCAGTGGACAGGCACCCCAGAGCATGTCCCCCACTGGACTGTATGCCTTCGGGCAGAAAACCGTGCCACATGCAAATGGCTGAACTGCTACGATTTTTGCAGGTCAATTCTGCCGGAAAAATGATTGTTGTTGATCCACGCGGGCATGTCCGGATATTCCTGTTGACAACCAGGGACTGCGGAATATAAGTAGTCTTTTTACGGGAAGTGGCGCAGCCTGGTAGCGCACCTGCCTTGGGAGCAGGGGGCCGCTGGTTCAAATCCAGTCGTCCCGACCACTGTGCATAAAAAAGGCTCCTCAAGGAGCCTTTTTT
>CAZHCY010000114.1:0-7711 GCA_964531185.1 uncultured Desulfovibrionales bacterium
CTTCGTCCGTTTCAGATATACAGACACAAAACTGGTCAGGCTCAGTCAAAAGATGAATTAATCTATCAGGAAGATGATGAAACTTTTACCTGTGCGGTCTATAAAACAAAATCAAACAAATATCTGATGATCGGTAGTTGGGCTACTTTATCGAATGAATACCGGTTTTTGGATGCAAGTGATCCTGAAGGAGATTTTCGTCTTGTCCAACCCAGAATAAGGGAACTTGAATACAGTGTTAACCATTACGAAGATAAGTTTTATATTGTGACGAACTTTGAAGCGAAAAATTTCCGTTTAATGGAAACATCTGTAAAAAATCCGGGTATTGAGAACTGGAAAGAAGTTATTCCCCATCGCTCAGATATTTTATTGAATTCGGTTGAAATATTCAAAAATTACCTTGTTGTATCCGAAAGGAAAGACGGACTCACACAATTAAGGGTCAGACCATGGACAGGCGGATTCTCATTTTGCCACAATCCGTGATCTGCAGATTAATGGCCTGGAAATCAATGACGCCCGCATATCTTACCAGAACAGACTGCAGAATCAGTCCTTTGAGTTTACCGGTTTCAATTTCCGCACAGAAAGCATTGTCTTTAATCAGCCTTTCAAGGTTGAAGCAGATACTAATTTCAGCATTAAAAATCCTGCCCGTTCCGGACGGGCTGATCTGAGCTGCATGGCCATGCTGAGGCCTGGGGAAAGCAGGTTTGAACTGGAAAATTTTATTCTCAACCTTGACCTTCAGCAAGGCTTTACTGCCAGACCTGCCCGTGACACCCGGATCACGGCTGATATTTCCGTGGATGGAAAAGCAAAGACCTTTGATTTATCTGATTTCAATGCCCGGATCCTTGACGCTGCGTTAAGCGGCAGGGCCACAATTGACAGTTCCGGAAAAGTTCCTGATATATCCTTTGATTTTAGTGGAAAAGATATTCACTTGGACCACCTTATGCCGGCAGCACCTTCAAGGGAACAAGACCCTGGAAAGGAACCTTCTCCTGAAGCTGACCCTTCATCAGAGCCCCTGGATACCTCTTTTCTGCATGCCTTTAAAGCTGATGGTAAAATAAAACTGGAAAACATCCATTCACAGGGCCTGACCATCAATGAATTCTCAGCCAGGATACGCTCGGAAAATGGACAGATGGATATTGATCCTGTAAAAATAATTCTTTATCAGGGAGTTATGGATGCAGATCTGCAAATGTACGAACAGGGCAATGCCCTGGGGCTGAATGTTGATCAGCAGCTCAAGGGTTTTCAGACCGGGACTTTCCTTAAAGATCTCACGGACAAAGACTTTTTTACAGGCACTTTGAACCTTGAGAGTTCCCTTCAGACATCAGCACAGCAAAACCAGGATTTTCTGAACAACCTGACAGGAACTGCCCAGATTGCTGTATCCGACGGAATCATCAAAGGCCTGGACCTGGAGGCCTTGATCAGGCAGGCGTTTGCTCTGGCCTCCGGAGAAATAGACAAAATTGCAGACTCTGGACAGGGTTCCACCCCCTTCACCAGTCTACAGGCTGATTTTGCCGTGCAAAACGGCATTGCGCGGTCCAGCAACCTCACCCTGACTTCACCGGTTCTGGGACTGAAGGGCAAACTTGCTGCTCATCTGCCTGAGTCCAGCCTCAATTCCAGCGCGTCTCTGAGTCTTGACGGCGCCCTGCAGCAGGAACTGCAGTCCAGATATGAGTTCGAAGACTTGAGCATACCCTTAAAAGCAGAAGGACCTTTTGATAATATCCGGGTCTCAGTTGACAAAGAAGCCCTGATCAGCAGTCTGGCCAAACAGAAAGGACAGGACGCTCTGGAAAAAATACTGGATAAAGCTCTGCCTTCATCCCAGGAAAATCAGGATAAAGGGTCAGACCCGGCTGAATCAATGAAAGGTCTTTTGAAAAATCTTATGCCCGGCAACTGAATACCGTAGTATTACAGGTTTTTTGACAACCAGGGCGGAAGCAGTCCGGCACTCAATCCGATTAATCATTGAAAACGGGTCCCTGGTTAGTCCTCTTGTCAGTACATCGCGGTAATGCTTTACTGAACTCCCTAATAAAAGGAGCTTGGCATGTATCCTTACCAATTCCTGCCGCGTTTCCTCAGGTCTTTAATCCTGCTGATTCTGCTTTTTATATTCTGTCCCCCCCTGGTCATGGCTCAGATGACACGGGCGACAATCTTCCCGGATCAGGCCAGAGTCTTTCATGGCCAGAGCTTTCAGATGGAAGAAAGATCCGGCCGAAATTTCGTACAACTGCACCTGCCGCCTTCGGCAAAACCCTCTTCCCTGGTAATTTCTCCAGCAGCATCTTCTTCTGTTTCTGTCATGGATATTGCATGGGAAAGGACAGATTCTCTGCTTTCCCCTGAGGTTGAAAAGCTGGAACAGCAGATCAAGAGACTGGAAAACCAGAAAAAGACCCTGGAAATTGCAGTTTATGTGGCCCAAGCCGGTATAAACTACTGGGTAAACTTTTCACCCGGTCCGCAGGATGATCTGTCTCTGGTTCAAAAGTCTTTGGAAATTATGTCTTCGTCGCTGAAAAATCTCTATGCAGACAAACAGCAGGCCCAAGATGAACTGATGGAAATTGAAGGGGAAATTAAGGAGATAAACAGCCGCATCCAGGAAATAACCGGTCAAGAAAAGCAGCCCTGGCAGGTGGATGTCTTTTTGGCCAACCCATCATCTGCCAGGCAGATTGTTCTGGAATATAATTATATCCTTGGTGATTGCGGATGGGAACCCCGTTACAGATTTACAGCCTTTCCTGAACAGGATCTGGTGGTATTTTCCTGGGCTGCCCAGGTATGGCAAAGCAGCGGAAAGGACTGGGAAAACATTCAGCTGAGCCTGGCTACCCTTGAACCGGGTCGAAGACTGGATCCCTTTCCTCTGCCCCAGTGGATAGTCCAGCCGGTTCAGTCAGGACCTCCAGTGGCCGGAATCATGGCTGCCGGAGAAAATATGGACATGCTGGAAAATGCAGTCAGCAGATCCGCGTCAGCAGTACCTGAACGGGCAGCCTCATTTACAAGATGGAATCTGGGCCCTAAAAACATTCCAGCCGGGCAAAGATCTGAACTGTCCATTACCAGACAAAACTGGCCGGCTGATTTTGACCATCTTCTGCGGCCCAGCACAGGGGATCAGTCTTTTATCAGGGCCAGCCTGGAACTTGAAGAAGCACTTGATCTGCCTCAGGGCCGGGCTTCTTTTGTCCTGGACAACGCCCTGACAGGCCAGAAGCGCATCAGGCTCACCGGCAAGACACAGACCCTTTATTTCGGCCAGGATCCGTTTGTTGAGGCTGAAGTCATCACCAGGGACAAAAAAGCCGGAGAAAAAGGACTGCTCAACAACAGACAAACCTATGTCTGGGATTTTCTGCTCAGGGTCAGCAACAGGCATGACTACCCTGTGAAGGTGATTGTTCAGGAACCGGTTCCCAGGATCCGGCATGAAGACATCCAGGCTGAATTCAGCTTTAATCCTGAGCCGGACAGCAAAGACCAGGATATTTTCAGCTGGATAATGGAGGTTCAGGCTGATCAGACTGAAGAAATCGAGATGAATATCAGTATGCAGGCTCCGGAAGATATGAATATTGACTGGGGCTTTAGAAGGTAGAGCTGCTTATGGTTATTCACAAGGCCGACATTGATCTTGCAGTAAGCGATGACGGACTGGAAGTAAAGGTCAGGGAATACAACCCTCCTTCAGGCAATGGCCCTCCCCTTACTGAAAAGCAGGTACTGGCCCGGCTTAAACATCTGGGCGTTAAAATCGACATCGACCACGACCTTGTTCATAAGGTGGTAGCCAAAGCTGTTTCCGGTGCAGACATCACAGGCATGCCTGTGCTTGTGGGTTCTCCTCCGGGCAGAGCCGGTTCTCTTTATTTCAAACCAGCCGGCAATCCTGAATTTCCCGTGTTCAAGGGCATGGTCATCGGGAGCATTGAAAAATACCTAAAAAATGTCCCGGGACTGGATGTCTTTAATCAGAAAATCATGCCTGACGACAAGCAGCCTCCCAGGGATGTACAGATTGGAAAAGGCTGCGTTCTGGACAAAAAAACCGGGAAACTGATAGCCAGAGGTTATGGTCAGGTCCAGGCCGGCAAGACTTCAGTAAGCATCAAGCCTTTGTTTCGCATCAGCCCGGACAGAACCAGACTTACCTGCGTGATTTTTGCTGCTGACTACTTTGGAAAAGAAATCACCCAGGAAAGGGTTTTAGCCAGCCTCCAGGACATGAATCTGGCTGAGACCATTGAACACAAGGCCATTCAGGAAAACCTGTCCAGGGCCCGCAAAACCCAGACCCCTCAGATTGCCGTGGTGGCCAGGGGCAGGCCGCCCCTGAACGGCAGGGACGGTTATTTTGATCCTTCAGAAGCCATCAAGCCTCCGGATATTGATGTAAGCGACGTGAATGTCAAGGTTGACTACCGGGAACAGAGCATTTTCAAAACAGTCAGAGAAAACACTTTCCTGGGCCGGATCTACCCCCCTGAAACAGGCCAGGACGGCCATGACGTATTCGGCAAGGTGATTCCTGCCAGGCCAGGCAAAGATGCTGAACTGCGGCCCGGCAAAAATGTAGAAATCACTGATGACGGCAGCCTGACCTCCCTTATTTCCGGGCTGGTGGTTTTTGAAAATCATACCATTTCTGTTCTTGAGTTCATGACCATCAACGGCGATGTAGATCTTTCCACCGGCAACATCAGGCTTGAAAGCGGCTCAGTGGAGATCACCGGATCCATCAAGGAAGGATTTGTTGTCCAAAGCCCTGAACATATACTGGTCCATGAAAATATTGAAGAGGCCCGGGTCAGCGCTCTTGGTAATATTGAAGTCAATCTGGGCGTGGTCATGAAGGGAGAAGGCAAGATCAGCGCCGGCGGGATGTTTCGCTGTAAATTCGCTGAAAATGCCAGTATACAGGCAAAAGGAAATTTTCATTTCACCAGCAATCTGAACAACTGCCTGGTATCCTGCCAAGGTGCTGTGCTCGGGGGAGAAAAAGGCATCATCATGGGCGGGATGGTCAGAGCTGAAAAACATATGGAAGTCTTTCAGGTCGGCTCTGATTATGGAATAAAAACAAAGCTTTATATTGGTCCAAGAGAAAAAAACACAAAAAAACTGGCTGAGGAAAAGGACAAACTGCTCAAACACCTCAATGAAATCAAAGATATTCTCCTGAAAAACGCCATGGAGAACAAATCAGGCAAACTAAGTGACGAGGATAAAAACAAAGCCAGGGAACTGATGAACACCTATAACAAGATTCAGGAAAGGATTAAAAAAATCAATGCGCTGATCCGGGATAAGAGCATCACAGAGGAAGATGCAGGCCGATACTACCTGCGGATCAAAGACATTGCCTACCCGGGGACCTCCATTCATTTTCTGGGCAAGACCCTGGATCTTACGGAAACAGTCAAGGGAGCCAGGTTTTTCTATGACCCGGCCCGGAAGGTCATCACCTGGAAATAGCCAACAGCGTATTTTCCCCGGATATTCAACACCCCCCCTGCTTTATCAAAGGAACGTGTTCAGCACGTCCATTTTTAAACTTGAAGTAAAGATTTTCATGGCCTGTCCGATACAGACAATACACACAGTCTTGTGTTCGCTCATCATTCCTGGAAGCGGTCAACAAAACCAGGCTGTCTAAAAAAGGCGGTAAAACCATGAAAATCATAGACCAGGCTCAAAATTTTGAAAATATTTTTACTTTTAATAAGGCCGGAGAAATGGATCAGGCCACAGCCAAAAAACTCCAGAAGCCTGAGTTAAAACAAGGAAAGCTTCCGGGCAATAATTTAAGCGAACTTGAGAATGACAAGCTCCTGAGCGCCACCAATTCCATCAGGGAATACATGGACTCCATGGGTGTCAAACTGGAATTTGAGATCCACAAGGAAAGCGGCACTGTCCAGGTTAAAGTACTTGATCCGGAAACTGAAAAAATAGTCCGGGAAATCCCCTCGGACGAAATCCTGGATCTGGCAGAATCCATTGAAGAGATGGTGGGGCTGTTTGTAAACAGGAATTTGTAGCTGATTAAGAGCGGATAAGCTTTTCTTGTAACAGTTTAGCTCTTTGCATATGGCGCTGGCCCTACCAGCGCTTGTTTTTCTAAGTCTGTTACTTATATCGACCAAAAACAAGCGCTGGGGTGCTTTGCTTTCCTTAAATAGGACTGAGTTGTTACTTTTTTTTATGGTCTAACTGTTAATGATAAAGTATTATTAAAAAATATCACTATTATCAATCTCTGACAAAGAAGCTCCTTCAAAAGGCCTGAAAAAGACTGTTTTTGAATCCATTCCAATCAAATCGCCCTCACTGCCATCATCATCAGCAAAAAGATAAGCAGTAAATACTACAGGTTTATCAAATGTAAAATCCTCTGGGAGAGCAAAATTAAGCAGAACAATATCTGATCTGCTTTTTAGCTTTCCTATACTCTCCTTATTATCTTCAAGAGTTATCATCGGAAAATCACCTGAATTATCCAAAACAAACCAGTATGGAGCTTCTATATCTTCTTCGTATGTTACATAATTAAAAGAAACATAAAGATGACCGTCATCCCTAGAGGTATTTTCAACAGTCAAATTAAATAAATCATCTTCAATGTAGAAATTAAGGCTACTGTCAAGAGATAAGTCATCATCATCTCCTGAAATAGTATTTGATGCTCCTTCAACCGTCAAGCTGACCCCGTTTCTGGCAGCATAAACTGTAGATAACTGGATCATAACTAAAAATATAAAAAATATTAGGCCCGATTTAATTAACAAACAACATGCTTTTTTCATTCTGCTTATCCCTCCATTTTTTAAAATTATATAAAATCCTAAAATTTTTATATCCTGAATTGGCTATCATGTCAATGAATAAATGGGCAAGGGCAGTAAAAACTTCACAGTATCGTAACAGTTTAGCCATTTGCATGAGGCACAGGAACCTGATCTGCCGGAGCTTGTATTTCCAAGTCATTTTTTCTAACATCAACCAAAAAACAAGCGTTGGGGGTGCCTGTCCCCTGCGCCCTTAAAAAGGGCTAAACTGTTACTCAACCTGAAATAAATACCGCCTTATCTCTTCATCTGGATCAGGATACTCAGCATCTGGTCTGTGGTGGTGATGGTTTTGGAATTGGCCTGGAATCCTTTTTCCGAACTAATCATCTTGACGAATTCCGTAGCCAGATCCACATTGGACATTTCCAGGGAATTGCCGGATATGGTCCCCAGGCTGCCTGTTCCAGCCAATCCGGTTATGGCCGGCCCTGAATTTCTCGTCTCAGTAAAAAGGTTGCCGCCTTCCCGTCTCAAGCCCCACTGATTGTTAAAGTCAGCCAGGGTCAAAGCATAAAGCTCCAGGACCTGCCCGTTGGAATATCTGCCGGTCATAACCCCGTCTGAATCAATGGAGATATTCTGCAAAAAGCCTGATGTATATCCATCCTGGGATTGAGACAGGGTTGTTGAAGCAGAACTGTACTGTGTGGTGGAAAGAGCACTTCGTTCAGGGTCTTCAAAATTCGGGAGATTATCTGGATCATTTAAAACGTCTGCGGCGTTATCCACCCCTCCTTCCCAAGCTCCGGTTTTATTGCGCAGGCCAAAATTTATTTCAATATTTCTGGCGTTATCGTCATCTG